>NZ_JAKSXU010000042.1:0-21210 GCF_022829325.1 Methylobacterium sp. J-092
GCTGTTCATGGCCGGCGGCGGGCGCACGACCCGGGTGCACGGGCCGTTCTGCTCGGATTCGGAGGTCGAGAGCGTGGTCGCCCACCTCAAGCGCCAGGGCCGCCCGGCCTACCTCGAGGCGGTCACCGCCGACGACGGGTCGGAGGATGCCCCCAAGGGGGCCGCCCAGGGCGCCGGCAGGGGCGGCGACGAGCTGGAGCTCGACGGCGCCGTGTTCGACCAGGGCTCGTTCGGCGAGGCCGGCGGCGACCTCTACGACCAGGCGGTGCAGGTGGTGCTTCGCGACAAGAAGGCGTCGACCAGCTACATCCAGCGTCGCCTGCAGATCGGCTACAACCGCGCCGCCTCGATCATGGAGCGCATGGAACAGGAAGGCATCGTCGGCGGCGCCAACCATGCCGGCAAGCGCGAGATCCTGGTCGAGGCCGAAGGCTGAGGCATTCGGAAGGCGGGTGCGTCCGGAAGGCTGAGGCGTCCGGCACCCGCCGCCGATCCCGGCCGCGATCGGATCGTCGTGGCGGGCATTCCCGGCCGAGCCGGCACTGTCCACAGCAGAGTGCGACCGATCGCGGCGGAGTCGGCCGGGATCAGGAACCGCACCGTCTGAGGCCGGTTCCTCCGATCCGGACGCCAATCTGCCTCCGGCATCGGCAACCGTGCCGCATATTTCATCGTAGACGCGGGATCTCATGCTTTCCTACGCGGACAACCGCGGGTTTTCGCTCGCTCCGGACCTGTCATCCCTGCACGCGGCGCCGCTCCGGCTGCCACGGGACGATGCCGACCATCCGCTGGCGGCGGCGTTCCGGGACTTCATCCGGGCGCAGCCCTTCCCGTGCGTCGGCGCGAAGTCGGCGCTGTCGCGGGGGCGGATGAAGATCGTGGTCGCCCGCGACATCACCTCCGGCTGGGACGACACGCGCATCTACCCGGCGCTGCTCGCCTTCATCGCGCGCTACCGCGCCCAGCCCGACCTGTTCCAGAGCTTCGCCATCGTGTTCGAAGGGCCGGGCGACCTGTCCGAGCAGGCCTTCGAGGAGAACCTGTGGGCGCGGGCCCAGTCGCTCTCCGACAAGGACGGCTTCCTCGGCCAGGCCTACGACCGGCGCGTCTCGGCCGACCCGGAGGACGCGCACTTCTCCCTCAGCTTCGGCGGCGAGGCGTTCTTCATCGTCGGCCTGCATCCGGGCGCGAGCCGGCCGGCCAGGCGCTTCACGTCGCCGGTCCTGGTCTTCAACCTGCACGATCAGTTCGAGCGGCTGCGCGCCGAAGGGCGCTACGAGAAGCTGCGCGAGAACATCCTGGCGCGCGACGCGGCGTTCGCCGGCTCGATCAACCCGATGCTGTCCCGGCACGGCGAGATCTCCGAAGCGCGCCAGTACAGCGGCCGCGCGGTCGACGCCGACTGGGCCTGCCCGTTCAGCGGGCGCACGAAGGGCGGCTCCGATGTCTGAGCCGCATCCGTCCTGCGGCCGTCACACCATCGCGCCGCGCTCGGGGACGGCCTTCACCCTCGACAAGGGCCAGTTCCTGGTGGTCACCGACCCGCAGGGCGAGCAGGTCGCCGACATGCTGGCCTTCCGCCGCGACGACCTCGACGAGGTGATCTCGTCGGGCCGGACGCTGGACTATGCCAGCCGGATCTACCTGACCACGGGCGACCCGCTCTACTCGAACCGCTCGAACGTGATGCTCCGCATCGTCGCGGACACGGTCGGCCGGCACGACTTCCTGCTGACGCCGTGCTCGGCCGACACCTTCCGCATCATCTACGGCGACGCCGAGCCGCACCGCGGCTGCTTCGGCAACCTCGCGGCCGCCCTCGAGCCCTTCGGGATCGGGCCGGACCGGATCCCGGTGGCGTTCAACGTCTTCATGAACGTGACCGTGGACGGGAATACCGGCGCGCTGAAGGTCGAGCCGCCCCTGAGCCGCGCCGGAGACAGGATCGTGTTCGAGGCGATGCAGGACCTGGTGATCGGGCTCACCGCCTGCTCGGCGCTGCAATCCAACAACTTCGCCTTCAAGCCGATCCAGTACGAAATCGTGCCGTCCTGGCCCCCGGCGTCCTGACGCCGGGCGGGAACCGTGCGCGCCATCGTGCGTCGCCCTCCGGCGGTCAAGCTCGGCCGCCGGAGGGCTTCGCCATGACCATCTCGATCTCGCACCTGCAGCCGGCCATCGCCATCCTGGCCGGGATCCTGATCCTGATCGCGCCGCGGCTGCTGAACTACATCGTCGCGATCTACCTGATCGCCGTCGGGGTGATTGGCCTCGGCCTGTTCCGCGGTCTATCGTGACGCCGTCAGGCCCGCTCGCGGCTGACAATGAACGCGGAGCGTCACATGCCGGGTGACCCGGCGCGCGGACGTTCATCTTGCGTTGCAACACGGGATGGTCCAACCCGCACCGATGGGCCCGAGGGGCCGGCAAACCCTTCGACGCCGGCTTCCTTTGACGCAAGATCCTTTTGACGCAAGACCCTTGGACGCGAGTCCTCTTGCACGACGGACGGAATCGATATGACGAGCGGCACCGCGAAGTGGGTCTACACCTTCGGCGACGGCAAGGCCGAGGGCAAATCGCAGATGCGCGACCTGCTCGGCGGCAAGGGCGCGAACCTCGCCGAGATGTCCAATCTCGGCCTGCCGGTGCCCCCTGGCTTCACCATCACCACCGAGGTCTGCACCGCCTACTACGAGAACGGCCAGACCTACCCGGCCGAGCTGAAGGCGCAGGTCGCCACCGCCCTCGAGCAGGTCGGCGCGATCACCGGCAAGACCTTCGGCGATGCGGCGAACCCGCTCCTCGTCTCGGTGCGCTCGGGCGCCCGCGCCTCGATGCCGGGCATGATGGACACGGTGCTCAACCTCGGCCTCAACGACGCGACCGTCGCCGCGCTCGCCGAGAGCTCGGGCGACCCGCGCTTCGCCTACGATTCCTACCGCCGCTTCATCACCATGTACTCGAACGTGGTGCTGGGCGTTGAGCACCACGCCTTCGAGGAGGCGCTGGAGCACTACAAGGAGGGCAAGGGCTTCGATCTCGACACCGAGCTCGGTGCCGACGACTGGAAGCACCTCATCGAGAAGTACAAGGCGATCGTCGTCGAGGAGCACGGCTCGCCGTTCCCGCAGGGCGCCGAGGACCAGCTCTGGGGCGCCATCGGCGCGGTGTTCGATTCGTGGATGATCCCGCGGGCGAAGAAGTACCGCGAGCTGAACGCCATCCCCGAGAGCTGGGGCACCGCCGTCAACGTCCAGGCCATGGTGTTCGGCAACATGGGCGACACCTCGGCCACCGGCGTCGCCTTCACCCGCAACCCGTCCACCGGCGAGCGCGCGCTCTACGGCGAGTTCCTGATCAACGCGCAGGGCGAGGACGTCGTCGCCGGCATCCGCACCCCGCAGGACATCACCGAGAAGGCCCGGCTCGAGGCCAAGTCCGAGAAGCCGTCGATGGAGCGGGCGATGCCCGAATCCTACGCCGAGCTGACGCGGATCTACGGCATCCTCGAGACCCATTACCGCGACATGCAGGACATGGAGTTCACCATCGAGAGCGGGAAGCTCTGGATGCTCCAGACCCGCAACGGCAAGCGCACCGCCAAGGCGGCGCTCCGCATCGCCGTGGATCTGGCCGGCGAGGGCCTGATCACGCAGGAGGAGGCGATCGCCCGGATCGAGCCCGGCGCGCTCGACCAGCTCCTGCACCCGACGATCGACCCGAAGGCCGAGCGCAAGGTGATCGCGCAGGGGCTGCCGGCCTCGCCGGGCGCCGCCACCGGCGAGATCGTGTTCAACTCCGAGGACGCCGAGACCCTGCGCAAGGCCGAGCGCAAGTGCATCCTCGTGCGCATCGAGACCTCGCCCGAGGACATCCACGGGATGCACGCCTCCGAGGGCATCCTGACCACGCGCGGCGGCATGACCTCCCACGCGGCCGTCGTCGCCCGCGGCATGGGCAAGCCCTGCGTGTCGGGCGTCGGCTCGATCCGGATCGACTACAAGGCGCAGACCCTCACGGTCGGCGGCGTGACGCTGAAGGCCGGCGACCGCATCACCATCGACGGCTCGACGGGGCAGGTGCTGCAGGGCGAGGTGACGATGCTGGCGCCCGAGCTGTCGGGCGACTTCGCCACCCTGATGGGCTGGGCCGACGCGTACCGCACCATGAAGGTGCGCGCCAACGCCGACACGCCGACCGACGCCCGCACCGCCCGCGACTTCGGCGCCGAGGGCATCGGCCTGTGCCGCACCGAGCACATGTTCTTCGAAGGCGACCGCATCATCGCGGTGCGCGAGATGATCCTGGCCGACGACGCGGAGGGGCGCCGCGCGGCGCTCGCCAAGATCCTGCCCTACCAGCGCCAGGACTTCGTCGAGCTGTTCACCATCATGTCGGGCCTGCCCGTCACGATCCGCCTGCTCGACCCGCCGCTGCACGAGTTCCTTCCGCATTCCGACGCCGAGGTGAAGGAGGTGATGGACGCCACCGGCATCGCGGAGGACCGGATCCGCCACCGGATGCGCGAGCTCTCCGAGTTCAACCCGATGCTCGGTTTCCGCGGCTGCCGCCTCGCCATCGCCTTCCCGGAGATCGCGGAGATGCAGGCCCGCGCCATCTTCGAGGCGGCCGTCCAGGCGGCGCAGGAGACCGGCGCGCCGGTCACCCCCGAGGTGATGGTGCCGCTGGTGTTCTCCCGCGCCGAGTTCGACATCGTGAAGGCCCGCATCGACGCCACCGCCAAGGCGGTGTCGGAGGAGACCGGCAAGGCGATCGGCTATCAGGTCGGCACCATGATCGAGCTGCCGCGCGCGGCGCTCAAGGCCAACGAGATCGCGGCGACGGCGGAGTTCTTCTCCTTCGGCACCAACGACCTGACGCAGACGGCGCTCGGCATCTCGCGCGACGACGCGGCGACCTTCCTCGGGCCCTACACCCAGAAGGGCATCCTGGCCGCCGACCCGTTCGTGACCATCGACCAGGAGGGCGTCGGCGAGCTGGTTCGGATCGGCGTCGAGCGCGGCCGCTCGGTCCGCCCCGACATCAAGCTCGGCATCTGCGGCGAGCACGGCGGCGACCCGGCCTCGATCGGCTTCTGCCAGGAGGTCGGCCTCGACTACGTGTCGTGCTCGCCCTACCGCGTGCCGATCGCCCGCCTCGCCGCCGCGCAGGCCGCCCTGGGCAAGGTCTCGGCGAAGGAGGGCTAGGCGCCCGCGAGCGCCGATCCGCGGATTTCGGCGCCGGGTCCTTTTGCTGGCGGCCCAGCGTCATCAGAACGCGCGGAAACGGAACCGCGTTCTCTCTCCCCCCGTTGCGGGGGAGGGAAGGCGCGCGGGGGCCTTGAGCCGATAGGTCGATCCGGTCGCGCGAACAGGTGAGGAAGCCCACCTCGGCGCGCCTGGCGATCCCGCGTTAACCACGCACAAAAAACATGCGAAAATAACGGAACCGGGCCGGCGAACCTCTGCCGTAGGGCCGCGTTGGATGCTAGTGGCGAACCGAATGCGCGTGAGCGATCGGCGGTTCGACCGGGCGTCAGTCATCCGCGGGAACGCCGGCCATGAACGACTCGTCCTCGTCACAGCTCTACCTCGGGGAAAACCCCTGTGCCGTGCGGATTCCGAAGGTTTTTGCGCGGGCCTATCTCTGGCTCGTCGGTGCGGGAACGCTCCTTGGCGTGCTGGTCTTCGCCGTGGCGTCCCAGAGCAGCCTCGACGCGGCGCGCATCGCCGGATCGGACGCCGGGTACGCGGCGACCGTCGTTTCCGCGATGACGGTCAGCCATGGCCGCCGCCTGCCCTGACGGCGGCGCCCACGAACCTTACGACATCCTTCAGCGACCGCCGGGAACGGCCCGAGTCGCCGAGCCCGTGAAGCGCGCGGCCGTGAGGTCGTCGCCGGGGCTGCGGCGGCCGAAGCGCGTCGTCACCGTGTCGGGCGACGCGCCGACGACCGCCTCCGGCGCCACGTCCGTACGGGCGCGCGTCTGCGCCACGCGGACCGGGGCGATGCGGCTCGCCGGATGAGCGGCGCCGGCCTCGGTCGAGACCGCGGCGAACAGGGCGCGCAGCTGCGCCTTCGCATCGGCGTCGGCCGGGACCAGGGCGTCGACCGGGCGCGCCGCCGCGGGCCGCTCGGTGACGGCGGCGAGGCTCGTGCCCAGGCTGGCCATGCCGACGTTGCCGAGGCCGGCGAACTGCGCCGGGCGCGGCGGCGGCAGGGGCATCGCGAGCGCGGCGGCCGCGATGGCGGTGAATTCGGCGGGCCGGCGCGGCGGCAGCGGCGCCGTCACGTTGGAGATCAGCGTCGCGTCGATCGCCTCCTCCGGCTTCGAGGCCGGCGGCTCGGCGGTGAGCAGGGCCCTGGCGTCGCGCCCGTCGCGGCGCAGCATCGCCTCGCGCAGCGCGCCGTCGGCGGCCGGCGCCGCCGGGGCGGCGTAGGCGAGAGCCGCGCGGGTACCGATGCCGTCTTCCGGGTCGGCGCTCGCCACCGCGACCACCGGCTTCGGCTTCCCGCGCGCCACCGCGACCGGCGCCGGGGCCGGATCGCTGCGGCTGCCGAACAGGCCGGCGAGGAACCCGACGAGGCTCGGGCCCTCCTCCTCGTCGGCGGAGGCGATCTGCGAGGACACGCCGAGCACGGTGCCGCCGCGGGCCAGGATCTCGGCGCGGGCCTCCTCGTAGCGCGGGAACGGCCGGTTGTCGGACGCCAGGTGGACGGTCTTGCCGTCGGGGAACAGGCGGGCGAGCTGGTCGTGGCTCATCCGCGGCCACATCCGGACCGAGCCGACGTCGAGATGGACGAAGGGCGAGCCGGCATGCGGATACCAGCCGACGCCGCCGCGCTGCATCTGCAGCCCGACCGCGCGGATGTCGTCGATGGAGACGCCCGGCAGGTAGAAATCCATCGCCTTGCCGAGCATGTGCTGGCTGTACTCGGCCACCGCCTTCGAGCGGCGGCGCAGCATCGCGTTGGTGCCGGGCGAGCGATAGGCCGACACCACGTGGATCGGCTCCGAGGCGCCGACCTGCCGATAGGCCTCCCACACCGTGTCGAACAGGCGCGGGTCCATCTTGGTCGGCTCGTCGATGCGCCAGTCGCGCAGGAGCCAGTTCAGCTGCTCCAGGGCCGCGCGGTCGTAGCGCCCATCGCGCTTGAACGTGATAGTCGCGCTCTCCTTGGTGTGGGTGTGGAAGATCGTGAGCGAGCGGGTGTCGCCGTTGGCGACCGCATCCTGGGTGCCGGTGGTTCCGGCCGCCAGCGCCAGCGCCATGCCGGAGAGTCCGAAGAGGATGCGCCGAAGACGCGAGGGCCGGGGCGTCGTCTGGCTCGGCGTCGGCACGATCGTCTCACCCCTCGGACGCGACCCGCGTTCGGCGCGGAACCATGGTGAACGCAAGGTTGCCGAAAACCGTGAAGACCCGGTTATCGGCGGCCCGAGCCGGACACACGCGATTCCCTTACGGCTAAGTCTGGACCGTGGCGAAATCGTGCCGGCAAGCGCGGCGGCGCACGTCGCCGCGTCGGTCGCCCGACGGGTGATGCGAATAGGCCACGGGGCCGGTGCGGGGGCTCCTCACGGACCGCGACCGGCGGGCTGCGGTCACCACCAGCTGCGCGAGACCGGAGCCGGGTTCGGCGTCCACAGGCCGGGCTCGCCGAACTCGGGCGGCGGCGCTTCCGCGGTCGCCCGCACGGCGCGGCGCGGCAGGGCGGCGTGGCGCGGCTTCGCCCGCGGCGGCGGCTGCGGCGCCAGGGCCTCGGCCGTCCGGCGCGTCGGCTCGGACGGCCGGACCGCCGGCGAGACCTTGGCGACCGCACCGCCGCCACCGCCGAGGCCGAGGGCCGCGCGCATCGGTGCATCGTAGCCGTAGAGGTCGGGCAGCGTGCGGTAGCTGCCGCCGTCGTCGACGGTGGCGGTGAAGTAGGCGAGGTGCACCGGCAGCTTGTGCTCCAGGCGGATGGTGCGCTCGCCCTTGCCGACGAGCTTCTTCAGGCGCTCCTCGGTCCAGTTCGGCAGGACCACGTCGGCGAAGCGGAACGGGTCGTCGACGCGGACGCAGCCGTGGCTGAGGGCCCGTTCCGAACGCGAGAACAGCGAGCGGTTCGGCGTGTCGTGCAGGTACACGGCATGCTGGTTGGGGAACATGAACTTGATGAAGCCGAGCGCGTTCTTCTCGCCCGGCGGCTGGCGCAGCGAGACGTGGCCGCCGCGGCGCACGATCTCGTAGCCGCCCCAGGTGCTGCCGCCGTAGCTCGCGATCTTCGGCAGCATCGTCTTCAGGATCGAGGGCGGCACGTACCACGACGGGTTCACCACCGCGTATTCCATCAGCCCCGAGAACAGGGGCGTGCGCGAATCCGGCTTGCCGACGATGACGCGGGCCTCGTCGCGCTGGCGTCCGTCGCGGAACACGCGCAGGCGGAATTCCGGCACGTTGACCAGCACGTAGTCGGGCCCGAGATCGGTGCCGAGCCAGCGCCAGCGCTCCATGTTGACGATCAGCGCCGCGTCGTCGCCCACCGGCCGCACCGCACTCGCCTGCCTGGCGCCCTGCGCCAGCGCCACCACCGTCTGGACGTTGAGGACGCCGTTGCCGGGCAGGCCGCGGCCGCGCTGGAACTTGGCGACCGCCGCGGCGACGCCGGAATCGTAATCCTCCGGATCGCCCGGGGGGACGTCGAGGGTGCCGGCCTTCCGGCTCTCCAGATCGAAATGGGCGCGCAGCAGGGGCACGCGCGCATCGCGCATGCCGACGCGCAGGGCCGGACCGGGCGGCAGGCGCAGGGTGGTCGCCGGACCCGCATCGTCCGTCGCGGCCGGCGCGCGTGCCACCGAGAGGCGGCTCTTGAGGGCGAGATAGCCGGGGGAGCGCGGATTGTAGGCCTGGAGCAGGTCGCCGGCGGTGCCGCCTGCGCCGGCGAGGCTCGCCAGGACCGTGTCGGCGGCCGGCAGATCGAGGGTCGGCGTGATCAGCCGCGAGATCGCGGCCAGGTTGATCCGCCCGCCGCGCGCGTCGCGGGCATAGAGGGCGGCGGCGGCCGAGAGCTTCAGGTCGGCCTCCGCGACGGCGGCCAGATCCTCGGCCTTGGCGGGGCTTTCCGTCTTGCCGGCGATGTCGGCTTTCCCCGCCTTCGGGAGCGCCGGCACCGGATAGGCGCGGGCGTCGAGGCCGTCCTCGGGCGCCGCCGCGAGGCGTGCGGCAACGGCCTTCGCCGCCGGCGTGTAGGCGCCGTCCACGATCCAGACCGGCTTGAAGGCGCCGAGCGCGTAGAACGCCTGGATCGCCTCGCGCTCCTTCGTCGTCAGGCGGGCGAGCAGCGGGGCAGGCGAGGCCAGCCGGTTGAACACGGCGGCCGCCTGCGGGTCGCTCGGCACGGTGGGCGTCGCGGCGACCGCCGGGCGCTCCGGTCCGGGCGCCTCGGTCTGGGCCGGATCGGCCTTCGGCGGCTCGGACGGCGTCACCGCCTCGAGGCCGGTGGCCGGCGGCGGCAGGGTCGGATCCGAGACCGCGGCCGGATCGGATGCGGGCGCCCTATCGGCGGCGACGGCCTTGTCCGGGGTCGCGGTGGCGACGGCGGTGGCGGGCGGGATGTCGTCCAGACCACCGCGGGCGAAGGCCGCCGTGGAAAGGGCGCCCTGCGCGACGGAGCCGGCCAACAGGACGGCCAGGGCTGCTTTGGCCGAGCGCGAGACGCCCATCTGCGAACCTCCTGGGGACCGACCTCGAGGCCGCCCACAACCTTATCAGTATCGGCGCAAGCCCGGTCGTGCGCAATCGCACCCCCTCCGCTCGCGCCGTCGCGTGCCTGCAAGTGCCTGATGCGCCGAGCCTATCGGTCGGGCGTCGGCCCTCGGGCCGGATCAGGCCGCAGCCTCTTCGGCCTTGTCGTCGCCGTCGAGCCCGAGATCCTTGAGCTTGCGATACAGGGTGGACCGGCCGATTCCGAGGCGGCGCGACACCTCCGACATCCGGCCGCGATAGAATTGCAGCGCGAAGCGGATGATCTCGGCCTCCAGCACATCCATCGGCTTCATCTCGCCGGTGTCCTCGACCACCAGCGACATCGCGTGGGGATCGCGCACCTCGACGCGGACGATCTCGCGCACCGGCTCGGGCGAATGGGCCGACAGCATCGACTGCACGGGCGCCGCCGGGATGCGGACGTCGAAGCCCTCGACCTGGGCGGCGATCTGCGGGAACTCGGCCACCGTCAGCTCGTCGCCGTCGGCGAGCACCACCGCGCGGAACAGCGCGTTCTCGAGCTGGCGGACGTTGCCGGGCCAGCCGTATCGGGTCAGCAGCGCCATCGCCTCGGGGGTGATCGCGCGGACGCGCTTGCCTTCCTCGGCCGCGAACCGGGCGCAGAAGGAGCGCACCAGGTCGGGCACGTCCTCGCGCCGGGCGCGGAGCGGCGGCAGGGTCATCGGGAAGACGTTGAGGCGATAGTACAGGTCCTCGCGGAAGCGGCCCTCCTTGACGAGGTCGAGCAGCGAGCGGTTCGTCGCCGAGACCAGGCGGATGTCGACGCGCACGCTGCGCTTGCCCCCGACCGGGTCGACCTCGCCCTCCTGCAGCGCGCGCAGCAGCTTCACCTGCGCATCGAGGGGCAGCTCGCCGATCTCGTCGAGGAACAGCGTCCCGCCGGACGCCTCCACGAACTTGCCGGCATGGCGCTCGGTGGCGCCGGTGAAGGCGCCCTTCTCGTGCCCGAACAGGGTCGATTCGACGAGGTTGTCGGGGATCGCCCCGCAATTGACCGTGACGAAGGGCTTTCCGCGCCGCTCGCCCGATCCCTGGATCGCGCGCGCCAGCACCTCCTTGCCGACGCCGGATTCGCCCTCGATCAGCACCGGGATGTTGGATTTCGCGGCGCGTTCGGCGAGCCGGATCACCCGCTCCATGTCGGGCGACTTCGAGGTGAGGTCCTTGAAGCTGAGCGAGCCGGAGGCGCGGCGGCGCATGCGCCGGACCTCCTCCTCCAGGTGGTCGACCCGGAGCGCGTTCTTGATCGAGACCTGCAGCCGCTCGGCGCCGGCGGGCTTGACCACGAAGTCGACGGCGCCGGCGCGCATCGCGGTGACGACGGCGTCGATCGAGCCGTTGGCGGTCTGGACGATGACCGGGGTGTCGAGGCCGGATTTCCGCATCTCGGCGAGCACGCCGAGGCCGTCGAGGCCGCCGGGCATGACGAGGTCGAGCAGCACCACGTCGATCTCGGGCTGGGTCCGCAGCAGCGCGAGCGCGTCCGCACCGTTCTCCGCGAGCTTCGCCTCGAAGCCGAAGCGGCGCACCGTCGCCTCGGCGAGACGACGCTGAACGGGATCGTCGTCGACGATCAGGACCGTTGTCGCCATGCGGGCTTTTCCTCGCTGCCGCGGGTCGACCGCGGCGCCGGACCTCGCGGGACCCGGCACCCGGCACGACCGGCGGGTGTTTCGTTTCGAGCCGGAGCGTCGCCCAGATGCGTAAAGCCCCGCTTAATCGACGACGGGAGATTTGCCGCAGGCGCCGCTTGCATCGCCGGCGGCCGCCGAATTCGGTTGAACGCCGTCGATCGCGCTCGATATGAGGCGGGAAGGGCCCGTCGGGCCCCGCGCGGGCGACACGCCGGCAACGAACCGAGGATCCATGCGAGGAATCTTGTCCGCCCGAGCCTTCGCCCCCGCAGGGTCGCCCCTCCGGAGCGCCGAGGGCGCCTCCGCGGCGCGTGCCGCGGCCCACGCGGTCGATCTCGGGCCGCTTCCCGAATGGGACCTCGCCGACCTGTATTCCGGCCTGGACGCGCCGGACTTCCGCCGCGACCTCGCGAAGGCGGAAGCGGATTGCCGTTCGTTCTCCGAGACCTACGCCGGGAAGATCGCGCAGCTCGCGAGCGGGCCCGACGCCTCGGGCAAGCTCGCCGCCGCGGTCGCGGCGTACGAGGCGATCGAGGAGCTGCTCGGCCGCCTGATGTCCTATGCCGGGCTGGTCTATTCCGGCGACACCACCGACGAGGCGCGGGCGAAGTTCTACGGCGACACCCGCGAGCGCCTCACCGACGCCTCCGGAAACCTGCTGTTCTTCGCGCTCGAGCTCAACCGGATCGAGGACGGGGTTCTCGACGTGGCGATGTCCGCCGGGCCGCTCGCCCGCTACGCCCCGTGGATCGAGGATCTGCGCCGCGAAAAGCCGTTCCAGCTCGAGGACCGGATCGAGAAGCTGTTCCTGGAGAAATCCGTCACCGCGAACGCGGCCTGGGACCGCCTGTTCAACGAGACCATCGCGGCCCTGCGCTTCCCCGTCCAGGGGGAGCGGCTGCCCCTGGAGCCGACGCTGAACAAGCTCCAGGACCCGGACGGCGAGGTCCGCCGGGAGGCGGCCGGGGCGCTGAGCGAGGTGTTCCGCGAGAACCTGCGGGTGTTCACGCTGATCACCAACACGCTGGCCAAGGACAAGGAGATCTCGGACCGCTGGCGCGGCTTCAAGGACGTGGCGGATGCCCGCCACCTCTCGAACCGCGTCGAGCCCGAGGTGGTCGCGGCGCTGGTCGATGCCGTTCGCGAGGCCTATCCGCGGCTCTCGCACCGCTACTACCGGCTGAAGGCCAAGTGGTTCGGCGTCGAGGCGCTGCCCTACTGGGACCGCAACGCGCCGCTGCCGAAGGTCGAGCAGCGCACCATCCCGTGGACCGAGGCGCGCGACACGGTGCTCGACGCCTACGGCGCGTTCTCGCCGAAGATGGCCGGCATCGCGCGGGACTTCTTCGACCGGCGCTGGATCGACGCGCCGACGCGGCCCGGCAAGGCGCCCGGCGCCTTCGCGCACCCGACGGTGCCTTCGGTCCACCCCTACGTGCTGGTCAACTACCAGGGCAAGCCGCGGGACGTGATGACCCTCGCGCACGAGCTCGGCCACGGCGTGCACCAGGTGCTGGCCGGCCACAACGGCGCGCTGATGGCACCGACGCCGCTGACCCTGGCCGAGACCGCCAGCGTGTTCGGCGAGATGCTGACCTTCCGGCGCCTGCTCGCGGCGACGACCAACACGACCCAGCGCCGGGCGATGCTGGCCGCCAAGGTCGAGGACATGATCAACACGGTGGTGCGCCAGATCGCGTTCTACTCCTTCGAGCGCAAGGTCCACCTCGCGCGCGCCGAGGGCGAGCTCACCGCGGAGCAGATCAACGGCCTGTGGATGTCGGTGCAGGCCGAATCGCTCGGCCCGGCGATCACGCTCGATGCCGGATACGAGCCGTTCTGGGCCTACATCCCGCACTTCATCCACTCGCCGTTCTACGTCTACGCCTACGCCTTCGGCGACTGCCTGGTGAACTCGCTCTACGGGGTCTACGCGAAGGCGGAGGGCGGCTTCGTCGAGCGCTACTTCGCTCTGCTCTCGGCCGGCGGCTCGAAGCCCTACGGCGAGCTCCTGGCCCCGTTCGGCCTCGACGCCCGCGATCCCGGCTTCTGGCAGATCGGCCTCGGCATGATCGAGGGCATGATCGCGGAGCTGGAGGGGATGGAATCCGAGGCCTGAACGCCAGGGCCCTCCCGCGGTCGACACGCATGAAAAGACCCGCGACGGGGTGCCCCGTCGCGGGTCTTTTCGGTCTCGGTTGCGGCCGCGATCAGACGGCGGCGACGTCGACCCGGATGTTGCCGCGGGTGGCGTGCGAGTACGG
Organism: Methylobacterium sp. J-092; assembly: GCF_022829325.1. Classification (NCBI taxonomy): domain Bacteria; kingdom Pseudomonadati; phylum Pseudomonadota; class Alphaproteobacteria; order Hyphomicrobiales; family Methylobacteriaceae; genus Methylobacterium; species Methylobacterium sp. J-092. The sequence goes on from NZ_JAKSXU010000042.1 coordinate 13,672, forward strand.
GCAGACCACGTCGGCGCGCTTCACGAGGTCGGCGGCCTTCTCGGCATCGATGCCCGGCAGGCTGGCCTTGAGGCTGACGGTGAGGCCGAAGCCGGTGCCGTCGTCGCGCTTGCCGATGCCGACCTCGGCGTCGACGCGGGCGTCCTCGGGCACCTTCACCTTGTCCTGGGCGGCGACGAACTTGATCGCGCCGAGGAAGCAGGCGGCGTAGCCGGCGGCGAAGAGCTGCTCGGGGTTGCTGCCCGGGCCGCCGTTGCCGCCGAGTTCCTTCGGGGTCGAGAGGCCGACGCCGAGACGGCTGTCGTCGGTCGCGGCGGATCCTTCGCGGCCGCCGGTGGCGTGGGCGTGGGCGGTGTAGAGAGCCTGCATCGTCGTCTCCTGTCGGCGTTGGGAATCACGCACCCGCTCGCGGGCGATCGGTGACCCTTCATCCCACAGAACTAGGTTGTGCGCAACCGATGTCGCGCGTTCAGAAGATCTCGAACAGGCCGGCCGCGCCCATGCCGCCGCCCACGCACATCGTGACCACGCCGTACTTGGCGCCCCGGCGGCGCCCCTCGATCAGCAGGTGCCCGGTCATGCGGGCGCCGGACATGCCGTAGGGATGACCGATCGCGATCGCGCCGCCGTCGACGTTGAGGCGCTCGTCGGGAATGCCGAGGCGGTCGCGGCAATACAGGACCTGGACCGCGAAGGCCTCGTTCAGCTCCCACAGGTCGATGTCGCCGACGGTGAGCCCGTGCTGCTCCAGAAGCTTGGGCACGGCGAAGACCGGGCCGATGCCCATCTCGTCGGGCGCGCACCCGGCCACCGCCATGCCGCGATAGGCGCCGAGCGGCTGCAGCCCGCGCCGCTCGGCCTCCCGCGCCTCCATCAGCACGCAGGCCGAGGCGCCGTCCGAGAGCTGGCTCGCGTTGCCGGCGGTGATGAACGCGCCCTCGGCGACGGTCTGCTCGTTGCGGAACACCGGCTTCAGGGCGGAAAGGTCCTCGAGCCGGGTCTGCGGCCGGTTGCCCTCGTCCTGCGAGAGCGTCACCGCGCGCTTCGTCACGGCACCGGTCGCCTTGTCGACGACCGCCATCTCGGTCGCCAGCGGCACGATCTCGTCGGCGAAGCGCCGGTTGGCCTGGGCCTCGGCGGTGCGGTGCTGCGACTGCAGCGCGTAGCGGTCCTGCGCCTCCCGATCGATGCCGTAGCGGGCGGCGACGATCTCGGCGGTCTCCAGCATCGACATGTAGACGTGCGGGGCCATCGCGGTGAGCGCCGCATCCTCGGCGCGGAAGCGGTTCAGGTGCTCGTTCTGGACGAGCGAGATCGATTCGAGGCCGCCGCCGATCGCGGCCTGCATGCCGTCGACGACGATCTGCTTCGCCGCGGTGGCGATCGCCATCAACCCCGAGGCGCATTGCCGGTCGACGCTCATCCCCGCCACCGAAGCCGGGAGTCCGGCCCGCAGGGCGGATTGCCGCGCGATGTTGGTGCCGGTGGAGCCCTGCTGCAGGGCGGCCCCGAGGATCACGTCGCCGATCAGCGTGCCGGCTTCCTCCGGCGCGATGCCGGCGCGGGAGAGCGCGTGGGCGATCGCGTGGCCGCCGAGCGCCTGCGCCTGGGTGTCGTTGAAGGCACCGCGATAGGCCTTGCCGATCGGGGTCCGCGCGGTCGAGACGATGACGGCTTCACGCATGGTGTGCTGGTCCTTGGCGGGGCCGATCCCGCCCGTATCGGGAAGACAGGCGGTGTGCCGGATCCGGCCGGCCGGCTCAACCGCGGCGGCGAGCCCGAAGATCGCGCGCGCCTCGGCCGGGCTCGCCGGTGCGCAGTCGATGAGCGACAGCAGCGTCACCGCCTTCTCGACGAGCGCGGCGTTGCTCGGCGCCAGGCGTCCGCGGGCGAGGTAGAGGTTGTCCTCCAGGCCGACCCGGACGTTGCCGCCCATGCTGGCGGCGAGCGCCACCATCGGGAACTCGGCCCGGCCGATGCCGAAGGCCGACCAGACCGCGTCGGCCGGCAGCCGCGCGCGCATCTGCACCAGGGTCTCGGGGTCGGCCGGCGCCCCCCACGGGATGCCCAGGCAGATCTGAAACAGCGGCGGCGCCGCAAGATGCCCCTCGGCGATGAGGTGGCGGGCGAGCGCGATGTGGCCGAGGTCGAACACCTCGATCTCCGGCCGCACGCCGGCGGCGCGGATCGCCTCGGCCATGGCGCGCAGGTGCGCCGGGGTGTTGAGGAACAGGTTCTCGCCGAAGTTCATCGTCGCGACGTCGAGGGTGCAGAGTTCCGGCCTGAGCGCGCTCACGTGGCGGGTGCGCACCGCCGGAGTCTCGAAGAGGGTGCCGGGCCCCGCCGCGGCCGGATCGGACGCGCCCGGCACGAAGCGCCCGCCGGCGCCCGTGGTCAGGTTGAGGATCACGTCGGCGTTGCGCTCGCGGATGCGCTCCACCACCTCGCGGTAATGCGCGAGCTCCATGCTCGGCGCCGCGGTCTCGGGGTGGCGGACGTGGATGTGCACCACCGCGGCGCCGGCCTCGGCCGCCTCGAGCGCCGAGCGGGCGATGGCCTCCGGGCTGACCGGCACCGCCGGGTTCTTCGACGGCGTGTCGAACGAGCCCGTCAGGGCGCAGGTGATCACGGTCTTCTGCGACATCGCCGTCTCCTCAGATCATCCCGCCGTCGACCACCAGCGTCTCGCCGGTGATGTAGGCCCCGCCGGCGGCGAGGAAGAACATCGCCTCGGCGATGTCCTCGGGCTCGGCCAGGCGCGCCATCAGGGTGTTGGCGACGGTCGCCGCCTTGCGCGCCTCGGGCCAGTTCGCGGTCCAGGGCGTGGCCACGAGGCCCGGCGCGACCGCGTTGACGCGGATCTCGGGGGCGAGCGCCCGGGCGAGCGAGCGCGTCAGGTTCACGAGCCCGGCCTTGCTCGCCGAGTAGGCGATGCTGGAGCCGCGCCGCCCGAGGCCGGCGACCGAAGCGGTGTTGACGATGGCGCCGCGGCGCGCCCGCAGGGCGGGGGCGGCGGCCCGCGCGCAGCGATAGGGGCCGACGAGGTTGGTCGACAGGATCGAATCCCAGAAATCCTCGGTCATCGCGTCGAGGTCCTCGAAGGCGATCGGCGCCTGCGTGCCCGAGGTGCCGGCATTGTTGATCAGCACGTCGAGGCCGCCGAGCATCGCGATCGCCTCGGCCACCATCGCCTCCGCCTCGCCTGCGCGGGAGACGTCGCCGGCGACCGCCGTGACGGAGAGACCGTCCGCGCGCAGACGCCCGGCGGCCTCCTGGCCGCGTGGGTCGTCCGCGAGGTGGTTCAGGGCGACCGCGGCCCCGTTGCGCGCGAACAGCGTGGCGGCGGCCAGGCCGATGCCGGAGGACGCCCCGGTGACGAGGACGGCTTTGCCGCGAAGGTCGGCGCCGATCATGCTGTGCTCCCGTCTGCGATCGGAGGTCGGCGGCGGACGCTCACGTGCCCTCCATCCGGCCGATGCCGCGCATCGCCGCCTTGAGGGCGAGCAGCTTGCGGTCGCGCTCGCGGAACAGCTCCGCCGGGTCGCGGCCGCCCCAGTCGAAGTAGCCGCGCCCGGCCATTACCCCGGTCCGGCCCTCGGCGCAGAGGGCGTCGAGGCTGCCCGACCGGGTGCGCGGCGGGGGCGGGGCGTAGCTCGCGTTGGCGAGCGCCCGGCGCTGCAGGTCGAGCCCGGTGAAGTCCGCCTTGGCGAGGTGGCCGAGAATCGGGGTGCGCAGCGAGAGCCCGTGCACGATGGCGTCGTCGATCTCGCGCGGGGTGGCGTAGCCTTCGTCGAGGAGGTGGTGCACCTCGGCGGTGATCGCCGACTGGATGCGGTTGGCGATGTAACCCGGCAGGAAGCGCTTGAGGACGATCGGCACCTGGCCGAGCCCGACGACGAGGTCGCGGATCTCGGCCACCACCTCCGGCCGCGTCTCGGGACCCGGCACCACGTCGACGAGATCGATGATGTAGGGGGGCGTGTACCAGTGCGCGACGAGGGCGCGCGGCTGCCGCCCGACCGGGATCAGCGGGAAGACGTCGAGGTAGCTGGTGTTGCTGGCGATCACCGCGTCGGCGGCGCAGAGCCCGTCGAGCTCGGAGAACAGCGTGCGCTTCGCCTCCGGGTCCTCGGTGATCGCCTCGACGACGAGGCTCGCCCCATCGACCGTGGCCGCGAGGTCCGGCGAAAGCCGCACGGCCGCGGCGAGGCGGTCGGCGGTCCACCCGTCCGACGCGGCGCCGGCTTCCGCCAAGGTCGCGAGCGCGGAGGCCATCAGGGCGGGCACCGCATCAAGGGTCTCGGCGCGGCTGTCCGTGAGGCGGACGGCATGGCCGCCGAGCGCCAGGACCAGGGCGATGCCGTGACCCATCAGCCCGGCCCCGACGACGGCGATCTCGGCCATGATGTCCTCCTCCGGTCAGACGGTGGCGATCGGCGTCGCCGGCGAGCCGACGGCGCCGGGAAGCCGCAGGGGCGGCGCGGTGAGCAGGAAGCGATGGCGCCCGTTCGCCCTGAGCCAGGCCGCCAACGGGGTCAGGTGCCAGAGCTCGCCCAGCGGCAGCCCGAGCTTGAACAGGCAGTGCTCGTGCAGCGGCAGGATCGCGCAGCACGCCCCGCCCGGCCGGGCGGGATAGGCCTCGACCGCGTAGTTGTCGGCGGCGAGCGCGGAGAGCCCGCTGTCGGTGATCCAGGCGAGCAGCCTCGCGTCGCGGCCATCGAGGACGGCGCTGATGCGGTGGACCTCCTGCGGGTCCGGATGCCCGGCCCAGGCGAGGAGCCGGTCGGCGAAGCCGGTATGCAGGCAGACCATGTCGCCGGGCTCGACCGCGACCCCGTCGGCTTCCAGGATCCGCATCAGGGCGTCGTAGCCGACGAGCGTGCGGGCGTCGCCGTGATGCGCCCGCAGGTCGACCATCACGCCACGGCCCTGCATGCCGTGCTCGGCCAAGCGCTCGATGCCGAGGCGGTGCGCGCGCGACGGGGCCTCGACCTCGGCCACCTCGCTCGGACCCGTCACGTCGAGGCCGCCGCGGAAACCGTTGTAGTAGACGGGTTTCGGCGTTCCGTCCCCGTCGGCGTCGAACAGACCGCCGACATGAGCGAGGCTGTCCCACTGCGTCGAGTATTGCAGATAGAGCATCACCCGGTCGTCGCAGATCACGTCGGTGGCGCCATCGACCTCCTCGCAGACCCGGAAGTTGGTCACAGGCCGGCCGTTGGCCCGGACCGTCGGGCTGAGGCGCGGCGGGTGGCGGCGCTGGTTCAGGACGTTGCCGCCGGGCAGGTCGAGGGGCAGGCTGAGGCAGAAGGTCCGGCCCACGCGGACCTCCGCGACGCCCTGGAGCACCTTGGCCGCATCGAGCCCGTTGACGCGGCCGAGCTGGTCCTCAGGGCCGTAATCGCCCCAGGTCGAGCCCTCGGGCCGGCGGCGCCAGCGCGGCTCGGTCATCGGCGCGTCCTGCCGGTATCGGTTCTGCCCTCGCAGATCCGGGGCGCGGCGGGTGCCGGAGCCGGGCGCATGCGTCCATCCCTGAAGGCGGATCCTTGGCGGATCCCGTTGGCCGCATCGTCCGTCCGGCCATACCGGTCTGTCAACGACCGGGTCGCGGCCGGAGCGACGAAGCCGGGCGGATTTGTCAGGGCGCGCGAGCGCCCGCATACCGGACCTTCGAAACGGGCGAGGGCCGGAGCAGCCGATGCGCGAGCAGGATACGATCTTCGGAGCCGACATCCCGTTTGCGCGGCTCTGCGGCGTCGAGGCGCTCGGCTATGCCGAGGGACGCACCCGGCTGCGGCTGAGGCTGCGCGACGACCACGGCAACAACCTCGGCATCGCCCATGGCGGTGTGATCTGCACGCTCCTCGACATCGCCATGGGGACGGCGGCGCGGCTCGCCGCCGGGCGGCCGGTGCTCACCCTCGACATGCAGACCCGCTTCCTCGCCCCCGGCCGCGGCTTGCTGCTCGCCGAAGGGTTCGTCGTGCGCGGCGGGCGTTCGGTGCTGTTCTGCGAGGCGGAGATCCGCGGGGAGGGCGGCGATCTGGTCGCCACCGCGAGCGGCCTGTTCAAGCCTGCCCGCAGCGAACCGGGGCCTGCGGCGTGAGGTAGGCGACCATCGACGAAAGCGGCCGCCGCCGACACGAAAAAAGCCCCGGACGCATGCGCCCGGGGCTTCATCGCAGCATTCCAAGGGGCCGGAGGGATCACCCTCCGGCGAAGACCTTAGAGGCCGCCGAACTTGTAGTTGAAGCCAGCGCGGATGATGCTGCCCTCGGTGCGGAAGCGCGAGATGTAGCCGGCGCCCGGGCCGACACCGTTGAACGAGCCGACGATGACGTTGCGGCTGCCGAGGTCGTAGTGGAGGTATTCGGCCTTGATCGTCACGGCGTCGTACTTCAGGCCGAGATACTTCGCGAAGGCGAAGGTGTTCAGGAAGCTGTCGGTCGGGATCGCGTACTCGACGCCGCCGCCGTAGGCGTAACCGGTCTCGAGGTTGTTGGTGCGGCCGGCGAAGGCGAGGGCGCCGCCGGGGGTGTAGAAGTTGGCATCGTACTGGACCTCGCCGAAGGCGAAGCCGCCGGTCCCGTAGACCATGAACCGGTCGAAGGCGTAGCCGACGCGGCCGGTGACGGTGCCGAGGTATTCCAGGCTCTGGCGGAAGTAGTTCGGGTTGGGCAGGACGCCGCCGGCGTTCGGAGCGTCGAGGCTGAAGCGGCCCTTGTGGATGTCGGTCCAGTCGACGCTGACGGCGCCGCCGAGGACGAAGCCGGAGCCCGGGGTGAACTGATAGTTGTAGCCCGCGGTGCCGCCGATCTTGCCGATGCCGTCGGTCTCGGTGGTGGCCAGCGGCGGACGACGCAGGGCCTGCACGTTGGCGACGTTCACGGGCGAGATGCCGGTGGTGGTGATCCGCTGGCGGTCGGTGAAGGTGTAGGTCGACTCGAGGCCGGCGTAGAAGCCGGTCCAGGTGAACACCGGGATCGGGGTGAAGACCGGCGGGGGCTCGCGGCGCGGCAGGTCGGCGGCGGAGGCGACGGCGGTCATGCCGGCCAGCACGGTCGAGGCGAGGAGAAGCTTCTTCGTCATGTGAGGGGTACCTGAAGACTGTCCCGAATGGCTCTGGCCCCACTTAAGCGTAAGCATGCCCGGGCAACTATGCCCGCCATGCCACAGTGCGGCCCAAATGCAGCGGTGGCGCCACGGACGACCTTGCCCGACCGAATCGCCGCCGGCCTGCCCGGTCGGGCCGGCGGCGGGCGCGGCCGGGGCGCCGGCCCTTGATCAAAGGACGGCGAGCCTCTAATCCGACCGCGCCTTTCGCCGGGGCTCCCCCGCGAGCCGGGCGAGAGTCGAGATCGGGTGCGCCCGTGCGCGGGCCCTGCCGCAGGAACGGGAACCATGGCCAAAGAGAAGTTTGCCCGCACGAAGCCGCACTGCAACATCGGCACGATCGGTCACGTTGACCACGGCAAGACGTCGCTGACGGCGGCGATCACGAAGGTCCTGGCGGAGTCCGGCGGGGCGACGTTCACGGCC
>NZ_JAKSXU010000043.1:0-425 GCF_022829325.1 Methylobacterium sp. J-092
ACCACGGGGATGCCTGCAGTCTCCGTGGTCATGGTCAGCTTCGTTGCTGACGCGGCGCTGAGCGCCTCGCTCGGAGCCATCGAGGCGGTACCGAAGCCGGTGGACTGGGCGCGCCTCCGGACGATCTTTGACCAGTTCCGGGCGGCCGACGGCGACGTGCTCGTGGTCGACGACGATGCCGATATGAGCGACCGGCTCCGGACGGTGCTTGAGCGCAACGGCTGGAGCGTCCGCGAGGCTGGGAACGGCTGCGAGGCGCTCGACCAGGTCCGGCACGGCGTGCCACGCCTCGTGCTGCTCGACCTGACCATGCCAGTGATGGACGGGTTCTCGTTCCTCGACCGGCTCCGGGATTTGCCCGGCTGTACCGAGGTGCCGGTGGTAGTGTTAAGCGCTCGCGACGTCACCGCGGCCGAGCGTGACCG
>NZ_JAKSXU010000044.1:0-3685 GCF_022829325.1 Methylobacterium sp. J-092
CCTGTTCAAGCGCACCTCACCGTTCTCGACAGCGTCTATCGAGTCGACATGGATGAAGTGATGCACGCCCTCCGCGTCCGGGTCAGTGCGGGTCAGCTTGATGCGCTGCCCATCGAGATGATCGACCGTGCCGACGTGGCCGCCATCGGAACCGGAGACCGGCATGTGTTCCTGGATCTTCGTGATGTCGATCATGGCTGCATTCCTCAAACCGACCGCGAATGGTCGTCGACTCGCCGGCCAACGCATCCCTTCACGATCGGGTCCCTGAGATATTTCTCGGTCTGTGGAGGAACCGGATAGCTCTGGAGAAGCCGACCTCGGCGCGAGGTTCTGCCGCACCGACGAAGCGTGTGGTGCAGCGTTGCCCGCGGCGAACGCGAAGGAGCTGGCATGGCCGACAAGGCAGACGTGACGACGTACATCCTGAAGCAGGCGCTGGCGGCCAAGGTCGACGACCACGTCGAGATCGCGGTTGAGGCTGAGGACGGGACGCGGTTCAAGATCCGCTCGACGTCCGAGCAGCTCGACGCCCTGGTCGGTGATCTGGATGTCATTCTGGACGCCGACGATGCCGAAGCCGAGGCGGCCGAGTAGCATCGTAGAGAAAGCCCGCTTCCGCTCCCACGGGAGCGGGCAACAGCATCGCTCATGAGCTGGTGTGCAGGTTGCGCCCACTCGCCTTGTGGTCATCGGAACGTCGAGTTTCCTGCGAAACGGTTCAGTAACCAGATCGCCACATGCCCATCACCATGCAGCGGTAGGCATCTCCGCTCCTGCGACGCACCGGAGCACAAGCATGGTACTCGCCGATCTCGACAAGCGCGCGGAACTGACCGTCTGGCCGTCTAACGGACCGGCTCGTACTGCCCAAGCACGCGAGTTTTCGAGTCTGCGCGAAGCTCTTGCAGCCGCAGCCGAAAGCATCCAGGCCAACGACGCACAGCCCTGGATCATCACCGAGGACGGAGACATCCTATCGCCACGCTGGATCAGGGCAAACGCTGATCCGCACCGGCTACAGTAAGACGGCAAAGAACGTGCCATAAGCCGGCGTCGGCGGTTCCTGTTCCCCGCAGCACCGACCTTCACGCGATCACCCGACCCAAGGCTTCACGGGTCCGGCGCAGGGACCTGGCCCGCACCGACCTGTCATCACGTACTCTGTCTGCTCGGCAAGCTACCGGCGTTCGCGACCGCCGACAGCGCGTGCGTAGAGAGGCCGGCGGCATAGCACCCTGCGAAGTCTGAGACGCGTCCGGCATGGCGAACGCCCGCGTGCGGCTACCGCATAGCTCGGCCGGCTCTACCCGTCGCGCGGATCTCGGATGGGGCTCTGTCCACGAGGTTGCCCACCGCTTGTCGGCAGCCCTTCTGAGGGTTCCGAGCCCCTGATTTCACAGGATATGGAACATCAGTAGGCGTGCGGGTTGCGGATTTGACCCCTATCCCCTGTGACGAAGGGAGTAGCGTTTCGTTACCCCCCTGACGCCCTAAGTTTTTCTTAGCCCGTCCGGCCGGGGATGGGTGGGTGTTGAGCACCACCCCCTTCCGCGCCAGCCGGAGCCAAGCCGTCCACTCGGCCGCCACGATGCGGACCACGTTCGGCAGGTTCCGAAATCCTGTCACCGGCCGGGCCTCGACCGTGACGAGCCCGAGCTTGCGGGCCTCCCGTATGGCGTTCTTCACGGTAGACCGGCACACGCCGACGATCGCGGCCAGGTGCTCCACGGCGAGGCGGCAATCCTTGCGCCGAGCGGTCTCGGCCGCGACGAGGGACAGGACCGCTTGCTCGGCCAGCGTGAACCGTGCCGCGATGGCCGGAGGAAGCCGCCCGGAGGCCGCCCAGCGGCGGCGGCGGGCCATCGACGCATCCGTGCGCGGTCGGGAGCCGGCGCCCGTCCTGGGGCTTCCTGCTCGGTCCGGGGGCAAGTTCTTTCCAGAACCGGAAGAAACCTGCCGCGCCTCGATGACGGCGGCCAACGCCTCCGCCTCGACCTCGGACAGGTGCCCCTCTCCGAACGCTTTCCACAACGCGGACGCGACGGCCGGCAGCGCGGCGCGCGGAGCCGCTTCCGCCTGTCGGCGGATTTCGTAGGCATAGTCCATCACTCACAGCCCTGCTCGGGCCGCGTCAAAGCAGGGGGCGCAGCGGTAGCTGTCCCCGGCAAAAGGCAAAGCGCCACCGTCTCGGGAAGCGACCCCGATTGACTCCCGGCGGGAGCTATGGCTTGTGAGGAGTTGGAACCGGCCTCACAGGCCCTACGATTTCGACGGCCTCACCCTTGCCGGGGTGGGGCCGTTGGCGTTTTGGTCTTAGGTCTTTCTCGCGGCCTTGATCCCTTGTTCCAGCCGGCTCACGACTCGCCACAGGGCGCGCACAGGCCGGACTTGGCATGTCGGCCGGCGGACACGGCTAAGTCAACGGCGGGCAGCCTGGATCTTCAGGAAGCGTTTACCTCCCCGGCGTCCTTTCGCGCTCCACAGGCGCTGGAGGACGGCAGGCCAATGAACACTCAGCCCGACAAGCCGTTACCCCAACCAATCATCGAGCCGTGGCGCATTGCCGTGCTCGTGTTGATCCTCGGTGGTGCCATGCTGTTTGTCCACGCAGTCGTTCCAGTTGGTGCCTAATCCCACCACAAGCCGACTGCTCAGCTTTCCATCCATCACCGACTGGCCGAGCGAGGAGCAGAGACTGCTGGCAGACCTCGACAAGCTGCGTTCGGACGCCCTCTCGGACATAGGGCTCTCAGAATTCGTCGCGCGCTGGCGCTGGATCGTGGGGGAGCCTCCAGCCGTCATGTTGGAGAACCGATCGGAAATGATCCGCATCCTGGTTCAGAGCATGCCGATTGCTTCATCCACTTTGATGCTCTGAGGGTTGGAGCCTCAATTTCCGGGCGGCAGGTTGCTGCCCGGCGCTTCATGCCCCTATGCCGCCGCCATGATCCGGTCCGACCTCGTTCTCCGCCTCGCCGCCCTGAACCCGCATCTCTACGAGAAAGACTGCGTGGCGCTGGTCGATGCCATTCTCGGTCGCATCTCGGATGCGCTGTTGGCTGGTGATCGGGTGGAAATCCGTGGGTTCGGATCGTTCACGGTGAAGGAGCGGCCTGCGCGACAGGGGCACAACCCAAAAACGGGGGCCCGGATCGGGGTGCCGGCCAAGACCGCGCTTGTCTTCAAGGCAGGGAAGGACATGCGGGATCGACTGAACCCGGAAGCGGCGGTGCCGTGAGCGACGACCCGCTCCACGAAGCCGTCGAAGTTCTCCGCGCGCTCGGCCTGTACGTCGAGCTAACCGGTGACGACCTGAGCCTATGGCTCGTGAATGGCGAGGAGATGACCGACGCGGGCCTGATGAAGCTTACCGCGCTGATAGGCCTCGTACCCGGCTCGGCGACGATCCAGTGAAGGGCGTTCCCAGACACCTCCGCAACCCGCGGCGCTGGTACGACGCCGATGGCATAGAGCAGCCGCCGGCCACGATCGCGAACAGCAAGGCGAACGGCGCCCGCGGGCTTCTGGTGTTCTGCGAGTGCGGGCACAGCGGCGCCATGTCGTTCGACGGCCTGCCCGATGACTTCCCCGTGCCGGATGTCGCGCTACGGCTGGTGTGCTCGGCCTGCGGGCGGAAGGACCGGATCAGCACGCGGCCGAACTTCGCGGGCGTGCACACCGG
>NZ_JAKSXU010000046.1:0-11667 GCF_022829325.1 Methylobacterium sp. J-092
CCTGTTCAAGCGCACCTCACCGTTCTCGACAGCGTCTATCGAGTCGACATGGATGAAGTGATGCACGCCCTCCGCGTCCGGGTCAGTGCGGGTCAGCTTGATGCGCTGCCCATCGAGATGATCGACCGTGCCGACGTGGCCACCATCGGAACCGGAGGTCTCGTAACCTGGCGTCCGGTGGAAGGCTGTAACCAAGCCCGTCTGGCTGTCCCGGACAATTCCGCTGGCCTGTCCCTTCGGATCCAGAGGTAGCACTTCAGTGAGGACACCCTGACCGTCAGATGCTGCCAGGACACGGCGGTTGGCATCGACGAGCAAGACGCGGGTCCTCGCACGATCCTCCGGAGCGACACGCACCCCTTCCTACGATCGCACGGGCCTGCGGCTCCCAATCGAAATGGATGCCGAGCACCCCGAGCACCTGCCCATCGGCTCGGCCGCCTTCACGTACGCTGGCTGCGTAGGTGGCGACCTGAGCACCGGCAAGGCGGTTCTCACGGTGTACGTTCGCGCTGACGTAGTCGTCGCCACTGCGCAGCGCGATAGCGCTTTGAAACCAAGGCTCGCTGGCGACGCTTTGACCGCGCACACCTGGGTATCGATCGGGACGGCCATTGGCGATGACGATGCCGTTCCGATCGCAAAGCCAGAGATCGAGGTAAACGGTGTACGCGGAAAGAATGACCCCTAACCGCTCACAGGCGTATGTAGCCGCCGTCTCGTTCGGACTTGCCACACAATCGACGACAGCGGCGTCCGTCGCCCACCAGCGCACGTCGCAGGTGCGTTCGTAGAGGTATGCGGTCGATCAGTTCGACGGCATTCAAGGCCAAGTCGGTCAGGCGCTCGGCCTGGGCCTTCTGCGCCATTCCTTCGACGGCCTGCTGTAGCATGCCGATCCGGCCGGACAGATGAGCCTCAAGTTCGCGAGCCACGCCATCGATCTCGGCTCCGATCGATCGAACCTCTTGCGCAACGACGGAAAAGCCCCGCCCTTGCTCGCCTGCGCGGGCTGCCTCAATGAGCGCATTGAGTGCCAGGATCCTGACCTGCGCGGTGATCTGCTGGATCCGGCGCGTCTTGTCGCCGGCGATCTGATTGACCTCGGAAGTGAGGCTGGCAATCGCTGCCAATGTGTGATCGAGACTAGCCGAGATACCACCTATCGTCGGACTAGATCGTACAACTTTAGGGTGCGTGTTCATTAGCTTATCAACTTTCGCGGCTGCATTTAGAATGCAGGGCCATGGTTAATAAGTTCTGACAAACTCAAATTAGATTTGAGTGCGTTACCACGTTGGCGTTACTGGATTATCGGCAGGAGGTGATGGCAGTGAATTGATAGAGGTTTGCTCAACCTTCTAACGTTGACTCCTTCCGTTCCCGGAACCAGTGCCGGACCCCCATTCTTGAAAATGACACCGAGGGCAGTTCATAAAAATGACCCTGCAAGCCAAAACCTGCAGGGCCATCAAATCGCGGGGTACGCGTCAGGCCGGGCTTCAGCAGTCGTTGCTGCCTGGCTTCACCACGTGACCCTCAGCGGGCTTCTTCTCACCATCGGTGGGCTTGGTGCCGGCGCCGACGTTGTTCAGCGCGCCGACTGTTCCGGGAGACTCGGCTTTGGCGCCAGGGGTCGTCTTCGCGGACGACGTGCCATCAGTCATCGAGCTTTTATCGCCCGAGGATGCTTTGCCTGCCATGTTGGTGGTCGTACCCACCGCGCACGGAGCGGCGAAAGATGCGCCAACCGTCAGCATTAGGATGGCGGCTGCGCCTGAAAGGGTTGCAAGCTTGGTCATGTTTCCTCCGGATCGTATTGCCGGAAGGAAACCAATCTAGGCGCGATCGTTCCAACCCTGCGCCACTAGGGCTCTTTCCGCCCCTGGAAGGGCCGAAGCAGCCAAGCCATCCCTTTCACCTCAGCCTGCTCGACTACGTCTGCATCCGTCATCCGGCTTGTCTCTTTGTCGACCTCGTGAACGATCTGCATCAGCAAGGCCGGTAGCGGAATGCTGTGCTCACCGAGCAGCAGGGCGGCATCCAAGAGCGCTCGGATGTGCTGGTCCGGGATCGGCCGGCTGAAGATCTGCGCGTCCAGCACCTGATCGGCAAGGAGGCCAGCGAGGCGGGAGACCTCGGATAGGCGCTTAGGCGAGGAGGTCATGCCTTGCGCTCGCGGAACCGGATGCCTGCGCCGCCGCCGTTCTCGGGAATGAACTCAAGACCGGCGGCTTCGAGCGCCTGAGTGAGCACGGTTAGGGTGGCAGCACGTGGCACTGCGCCCTCTACCTCGAACTGGCGCACGGTCACGACACCGATACTCGCCGCCTTAGCGAGGTCCGCCTGTGTCCAGTTCAGGAGGCCACGCGCGGCCCGGCATTGTGATGGGGAGATCATGGTCGCCAATATGGCAAAACCATCGAAATTCGACAAGAGCGCCTAAAAGAGCTTGATCTGCCAAAAAAATCTCTTATAGATTGATCCATCGAAAAAGGACAGATCAGTCCTGATGCGCTACGCCAACCTCATCCCTGCCTCGCACATCAGCCGCAGCGCCGACCCCCGCCTGACCGCAGACGCCCGCCGCATCTTCACCCGCGCCAAGGCCGCGGTCGTCGCCTCGACCGAGAGCGCCAAGCGCTTCGCCGCAACCGTCGCCCCCCTCGTCATTGAAGCGTCCACCGTTCAGGGAATGGCCCTGAAGTGTCTCGCGGTGGCCGCATACGACGCGTGCGAGGTCCACCCCAATCCGACCAATGAGGAGCCGGAGCTGCGGATCGTGCGGCAATTCCGCGACGCCCTCCGGGCGGGGAGTTTGCCCCCCCTGGAGGGTTCTCAAGGGGCGAAGGTCTGACCGATGAACCACGTCCTTACCTTCCGCCCGCGCGCAGGGGTGCCACACGTCCCGCCGGCTCTTTCGCCGGCCGAGACCCGCAGCCTGATTGAGGGGGCGGCACAAACCGCCCTCGACACAGCCGACGCCTTGCTCGCCATCCTCGATCGCATGGACGGGGATGCAGAGGCCGAGGACGGTGGGGGCGCTGAACCCGCCCTCGCCGCTCCCGAGAACCACCACGGCAGCCAAGTTGTGTGGCTGCGCAATAATGATAGTGACCGTGAGGCGGAGGAGTCCGAGATCGCTGCACCCGAGGTGACCGCACCGCACGCAGTTTCCATGCTCGCGGCCCTCCCCTGGGGCGGCAGGGGCAACGTGATCGCGGCGGCCGGCGTCGTGCTGCTCGACATGGTAGCGGGGCGGTGATGCCGAGCGCGCTTCCCCTCTCGACCAGATAACAGTTGTTCACGCCCATTTCAGGATGGGGTGGGACCTTGTTCGCTCGGGAAGGATTTGGTGCTCATGGATCGCACCGCGTCTGCCCCTTATGCCCTCGCTGTTGATGACGATGGGCTGATCCGCATGGACGTGCTCGACATCCTTGAAGAGGCCGGATTTCGAACCCTAGAAGCCGCAGACGGCGATAGGGCTATTACGATCCTTGAAGAGCATCATGCTTCGATCGCACTTCTTTTCACCGACGTACAGATGCCCGGATCGCGTGACGGGTTCGCCCTGGCGCGCGAAGTATCACGGCGCTGGCCGGACATCACGATTGTCGTTGCTTCCGGCCAGGTCAGCCCGCAGCCCGGTGAGTTACCTGATGGGGTGCGCTTTCTGAACAAGCCATTCTCGGCTGAAATGGTCCATGACCACCTGCGGGAAATCCTGCCAGACGGCCGAAAGCCGGAACCTCTCAAGTCATAAAAAAGGGACCGTCATCGGCCCCTTTCTTCTTTTCTCTCAGAAGCAACCTAATGACCGAAATATCCGCGGATCGTTGAAATCCGAGTGCCGACCATTCGCACTGCACGCTTGATGTTTTCCTCAGTAACTCCAAGGTATTGGGCAAGCGCCTGATGCGCAAACTGATCGTGGATATCTAAATGCGTTTTGGAGACACTAGGCGCGGGTGTGGAGGACATTTGAAAACCTACTCCGCTTATAGGCGTGTTTCTAGCGATGCTGTACGATTGAGGGATGAACGCGAACCAGACGTGGATGTTTCATCATCCCCTGTGGAATGCTATTTCTTGGTCCAGCCCTGCACCACCCTCTCCTAACTTGAGAGTTTTGCGGGTACCGGGCGAGTCGCCTGTGAATGGAGAGCGGACTCTGACCTTTCATCCCGAAGAGGACGTGCTGCATCCGATCCGACCTCGCCGTAGGAGCCACTCTACGCCATCCACCGAAGGCAGCCGTTCGTCGATCCTTGAGGTCGGCAAAAGCGCCCGATCAGCGGACCTTCGCATGCAAGCGGTCGATGGTACGCCTTCCGTGTAAAAGTGAGCCCTGATGCGAGCGGCCACGATATCCTCAGGTCGATGGTGTCCACTTGATCAAGGCCGAGAATTAATTCAGCGGCATCCGAGCCTAGGCGTCCTGAAACTTTTCGCTGACCAGAGCCGTAATGGTATGGTCCGAAATCATCGCGCCCAGGCCGCAAGACTTTATCTGAGCGCGCGATGCTTATTGTAAAACCATCATAATATAGAAAAATTAGTTTTTTGATATAAGGAACAGTAATACAATAATGCTGTTGTCCTATCGGTTGAATAATATGTTCACCCCATAGGAGATCCCGCATGAAAAACTTCGCTCTCGCTTTCACCGCCTTGGCCGCCCTCGGCGGCGTGACACTGGCCGCTGGGTCCGCATCGGCCGCCCCGATGGCCGTCAACGGCCTGCAGTCCGACACCGGCGTGACCCAGGTCCGCATGATGCACGGCGACCGGATGATGATGAAGAAGCGCATGATGCGGAAGCGGATGATGAAGAAGCGGATGATGATGAAGCGCGGCATGTGATTTAGAGGCGCCCTGCGCCTCCGGAGGCCCCGATCCAGGGGCCTCCACCCCTTTGCCGAGGATTGTCCCAACGGAGGCCGTTTGCCACGCACCTACCTAACGCACTCGGCCCCCGACACGGGCGAGGTCGAGACACGACGCTGGATGTTCCGGCACCCGGTCGTCATCCGCGTCACGCATTGGCTGAATGCGATCTGCCTCCTCGTGCTGCTGATGAGCGGCCTGCAGATCTTTAACGCCCATCCCGCCCTGTACTGGGGCAAGGCATCCACCTTCGACAAACCGCTCATGTCGGTAGCCTCGACCGAGGACGATCCGCCCAAGGGCGTGACCACCGTGCTTGGCCACGGCTTCGAGACCACCGGCTGGCTCGGCTCCTCGGCCGGTGCCGACGGCGAGGCGGCCGACCGCGGCTTCCCGTCCTGGGCGACCCTGCCGAGCGACCAGGACCTTACCGGCGGACGCTCGTGGCACTTCTTCTTCGCCTGGGCCTTCGTCCTGAACGGCCTCGCCTACCTGCTCTACGGCCTGCTGAGCGGTCAGCTCCGGTTCCGGGTGATCCCGTCGCGCGATCAGATCCGGAATTTCGGCGCGTCTATGTGGGAACACCTGACGCTGCGCTTCCCGCAGGGCGACGAGGCCAAGCGCTACAACGTCATCCAGAAGCTCACCTACCTCATCGTGCTTTTTGTGCTCCTGCCCGTGCAAGTCCTAGCGGGCTTAGCGATGTCGCCCGCGATGGACGCGGCGTTCCCGTTCCTGCTGACGCTGTTCGACGGCCGGCAATCGGCCCGCACGATCCACTTCGTCGTGGCAGCCCTGCTGTTCCTGTTCGTGGTAGTGCACGTCGCCCTCGTCCTGCTCTCGGGCTTCTGGAACAACATGCGCGGCATGCTCACCGGCTGGTTCGTGATCGAGCGGAAGGTTGAGCCGGTCGTCGCCGCTGTGGAGCCTCGGCCATGAGCCCCCTTCCGACCCGACGCGCTCTCCTAACGGGAGCTTCCGCCATGGCCGCGGCGGCCATTCTCGGCGGGTGCGACCGGCTGGGCAACGCGGGGTGGTTCAAACGCACGCTCAAGACCGGTGAGGACGCCAACCTGTTCGTCCAGCGCCTGCTGCTGACCGAACGGACGCTGGCACCCGAGTTCGCCGAGGCCGACATCTCGCTGGTGTTCAAGCCGAACGGGACTGAGGACCCGCCGGACAAGGCCTATAAGGCCCTGGCGAGGGGTAAGTTCGCCAAGTACCACCTGGAGGTCGGCGGCCTCGTGGATGCGCCCTACAAGCTGTCGCTGGCCGACCTGCGCAAGCTTCCGTCCCGCACCCAGGTCACCCGGCACGATTGCGTCGAAGGCTGGAGCGCCATCGGCAAGTGGACCGGCGTACCGCTTGCCGATCTCTTAACCCGGGCCAAGCTGAAGCCGCAGGCGCGCTACGTGGTGTTCCACTGCGCCGACACCATGGACCAGGGTGAGGACGACGGCGGGGCGGACATCGCACAGGATGAAGGCTCCGAAAAGGTGGCCCCCGCTGGCAACGCCAACCCGGCCATGACCAAGCAGTCGGGCGGCGGGGAAAGCAGGAAGGACTCCGGCGGCCAGCAGGCGTCGGAGGGCGCCGCGGCCTGTGGCGGATCGCCGATCCGGTACTACGAGAGCATCGACTTAGTCGATGCATTTCATCCGCAGAGCATCCTCGCCTACGAGATGAACGGGAAGGAACTGCCGGTGGCCAACGGCGCTCCCTTGCGCCTGCGGGTGGAGCGCAACCTCGGCTACAAGCAAGCCAAGTACGTGATGCGCATTGAGGTGGTCGAGAGCCTCGCCGGCATCGGCGAGGGCAAGGGCGGCTACTGGGAGGATCAGGGCTACGCTTGGTATGCCGGCATCTAAGCCGGGGTCCACATGTCTAAGCGCGCGGCGGGCGCATTGGCAGCGGAAAGCGAATTCAAGGGCAAATGTATCAATTGAGCGCTTAATCTCTGAGCGCGGTGATAGGCCTATCTGCGGTTCGTCCCATGGACCGTTCTCAACGATCTTGGCGCGCCCTAACCCGGTGTGCCTTTTTCGTTGCAATCGGCTCAAAACAATCAAATTTAGGCGAATGCCGTTAGGTTTTATTTAACCTCTCATCCGAGCAAGCGATGTGGTCCCTCGCGCACTCATGGATGGAGAGCCGTGATGGCGATGAATTTGCAACCCTTTGGATTTGCCGACCTCGACAAACTGCCGGTCCCATCTCATTACCGGGTTCTACTGCTCGGATCCGAAGGGCAAGTCACTCGCATAGTGCCTATCAAAGCGCGAAATGACTTAGATGCAGAGCGTGTGGCTAGAGGCTTCTTAGATGGCCACGGGGTCGAGCTATGGGATGGGACGCGGTTTATGGAACGCTTTCTGTCGATGGATCGATAGCCAGTGGGAAGTCGCCACTTTAAAGAGCGCTCTGAGTAGCCCTAGACACGCGCCTTGGCACGCTTCATCTCGTCAATCACTCGCATAGCTGCTTCATAGTCGCCTTCCGGGACGGGGGCTCCACGATCTTTCTGGGTTCGATGAAGCGAACTTTCTGCTCTCCCACAGAGATCGGCATAGGCGCTCGCTGCACGACCTCCTCACGCCGCCGGGACGGACTAACTAACGGGCGGAGGGGCTTGATCTAGCGTGCGGCATCATTGTCGCACCCATGCTCGGCCCGCAATGTAAAATATTGCGGCACAGCTTGTTCCTCGCATCAACGCTCCTGGGTGAGCTTGCTAACTAATACCGCCCGACCGCCTTTGAGACGCAAACGCTCTAAGTTGTGAGCCTCTACTTCGCATTGTTCTTCGCTGCGGATTGCGACATTGAAAGTCCGCGGGATGTGACGGCGCGGCCTGAGACACGTTCGACGAGCGCTCGTGACGCCCGGACAACCGCGCGGGACGCTTCCATGATGGCAGCGTGTTCGGCTCGATGGACCTCGACCCGATCAGCCAACGCTTGAGCTTCCAAGGCCATCCAACTTGTCGAGCGTTGCATCGATCGCCTCGGCATGGTTCAGCACCAGAGGGCACGACCGCTCGACGCTCGCACCAACAAAAACGATGATTTGGGGAAAGGTGCGCCCTCCCTCAGGCTGACCATCCGACGACCTTGCGTATCAGGATGGGGTGGTTTGAGCCTGTGCGAGCCAAGCCCAAGCAGCTGGCTCTTCCTCAAGGTCGAAGGTCTTGGTCTCGACCGGTATGATCATTCCGGAGAGGTTGATCATCGCCTTCGCCATGGCTGGCGCACCGACAACGACGTAGCGCTCAATGTGCGCTACCGAGCGCGCTTTCACGCTTGCGGCATAGCCGTCGAACGTCGCCCCGAGATCCGACCCTTCGTAGTTCGACATGATGATGAGCATGTCGATCTTCCCGTGCGCCTGCATGGCTGCATCGGTCACGGAGGACATCCACTCGATGTCGGGCTTGGTGATCTTGTCCTTGATCTCGAAGGCGAGAAGGTCGGGACGCGGTGCCTCACGCTGGATGACTGAGCCGTCCGGTGCTGCGTTCATGCGTTCCTCCCAATTCCGCCATAGCAGGTTATGGATTGAACGATACGATCCCTTGTTTTGATCCAAACCGATGAGCGTGCCGCACAGTGACTTCTGCCAAACCTGGGCATCGAAGCCCACCTTGCAGGTCGCAGGTTCGGGCGCTCGCAATACGGTGTCTATGAGAGCTGCCATCCAATGCAAATCACGCTGAGCGCCGCACACCCACTTCTACCAGCCTTTCGCCCGTTAAGTCTGCCACAGCATCACCGCGAACGGGTTCGTACCTAACCAGGTTGCGCTCTCTTCCGTGCAGCGCGCACAACCACGCACATGATACGTCAAAGATGTGGATCGGCCGCCGCTTCAAGCCGTCCCGATGCAATGGCGTCTTGGAAAGCTTTATAGTCCTCAGCGTTTCGATCGCCGTAGGCGGAAGACCAATCAGCGACCGCCTCCCTTAAGTCGGCGCGGCCATCGTGGCCGCAGTAGCCTGCAATTGCTGAGGCATCCCCTGTTCGTGCATGGGCCTTGGCCAACAGGGCACCATAGGCGTGGGAAAAGTACATAAGAGATCGACCTGTCATGCGAGAGACTGGGATCTCGCCCTTCATGTTCTTCATCTGCCGCACGTAGAACGGGCGGTCGGCGATCGTGGTCCAGCCGAGCAGCGGGTCGCCGACGCCCTGGAGCAGGCGCTGGCCGTAGATCACCCGCTCGCCCTCGTGGCTGGCATAGGGCTCCGGCATGCCGGGCAGGTAGGGGGCATGGGCCGGGCGCACCGCCTCCTTCACCTGGAGGAAGAGCACGTCCTGGTCCGAGTTGCCGCAGAGCAGCGCCACGTAGGCGCGGGTCCCGACGCTGCCGACCCCGACGACGCGGTGGGCGACGTCGACCACGTGGTAGCGGTTCAGCATGAACCGGCGCTCGCGCGGCAGCGTCTCAGCATAGCGTTCCAACCCAGACGTCACAGCTTCGCGCGTCGCATCATCAACCCGAACGAGGATCGGCGCATCCTCGCGGAACCGCCAGCCACCGTCTGTACGACGTTCCCCGACGCGGGCCAGCAGACTCTGATTATTCTTCCGCCGAGCCTTCTCAACGGCCTTGGTCACGACCGCTTGAGAGCGTGCATCGATCTCGATCCCGGCGAAGACAAGATCGTCGGCTCGCGATGCGGACTGCCAGACTTCGAGCGATCCGCGAGGAGCAAGATCGTTCATCGTGTGCTGGTAGCCTGCCACGGCGCTCAGCGTCGCCTCCCGACGCTCAGATGGGGGTACCTCAGCATCGCGAGCTGCCACCTCGATGCTCGCACAGAGCCGCTTGAGATCCCACTCCCACGGTCCAACCGTCACCTCATCGAAGTCGTTGAGATCAAGGACTACGTCGCCCTGCGGCGTCCCGAATAGGCCGAAATTCGAGATGTGCGCGTCCCCGTTCAGAACCACATCGATTGCGGTGCGAGGACCATGAGCGAGGTCCCAGGCCATAACCTGGGCAGCCCCACGCAGGAAAGCGAATGGTGAGGAAGCCATGCGGGCGATGCGGAGAGGAATGAGGTGCGACTGCCGGCCCTCATGTGCTGCCTCGATCAGCATCACTGGGTCTGGACGATCCGCGCTAACATTCGAAACGGAATGAGCTTTATGAGGAATTTCGATACGTAGGATCTTGCCGGCGGTGCGCCGCTTGTCCCACGGCTCCACACCTGAACGCAGCTCGATATGTGGAAAGTCTGCCAATGGCTCCAAAACCGCTTCTTCGGCGGCTTTGACCAGAGCCTCTTGCTGATCGTTGAGCAGTGGTGTGATGTCCATAAAGTGTGCTGACCGCTCCATCGACCTCAACCGCTCGCTGCAAATGAAGCTAGCGGCGCGATGACAAATTGAAAGCGCCGGACCAACGTTGGCCGAGCGGAATACCGGATCACAGCCGGGAGCGGGAACGTGTAGCACGTCAGTCTAACTCTGGCGCACCTCTTACCGGGCAACCGCATCACTAGGATGCACCTAGCTTACGCACTTAATCACGGCGCGCCCCCTGCTACCGGCTGTGTTTTGCAAGAATTTCGTGCATGGCTTCAGTGACCAGCGCCTCAATGGAGTTACCTGCCCGGCCGTGTTCGGCAACCAGCTCGCGGGACAGGCTACGCACCTTTGCAATGAGATTTCGGTCCAGCCACACCGTGAAGGCTTGCCGGTTCTCGCGATGGTCGCGCGCTTTAGGTGTAGGTTTACCTAAACCTTGAACTTGAGGTGTAGATTTAGGTTGAGGTGTAGGGTCCAAGATAGGTTGCTCGCCGACGACAAACGAGGCGGACAGGCTTGGCCGTTTAGCCATTCTGCTTCTCCGTCCGCTTGCGTTTCACCTTGATGCCCACCTGCTTTGCTACCCATCGGAATAGAGCGTCGATCTCCTCAGCCCCTTTTCCGTTCGGCTCGATCTCCTGGATCGTGCTGCCGTCGATCAGGCAAGACTTGTAGCCCTTGCGGTGACAGATGAAGGGCGCACCATGCTCGCGACCGGTCGGGATACCACGGGAGACGAACCCCGCAGCTGCCTCCTTCACATCCTTCTTAGCACCGCTCACATCCACATCAGTGAAGATGACGAAGTTCAGCTTGCCCAGCCCCTTGGCCATCGTGTGTGAGGTCGGCACGGCATCCATGTCGGCCAACGACGTGCGCGATGGGATCAGCACGAGGTCGGACAACTCAGCCGCTCGCTGGTCAGCCCCCATTGAAGTGGTCCGCCCTTTGGTATGGCTTTTGAGCCTGGAGGGCGGACGAGATGGCAAAGCACCCGAAGCCCGAGGAGATCGTCGCGAAGCTACGTCAGGCGGACGTTCTGATTTCACAGGGCCAGAGCGTGGCCGATGCAATCCGCGCGCTCGGTGTGAGTTCGGTGACGTACTACCGGTGGCGACGTGAGTTTGGCGGCCTGAAGTCGGATCAAGTTCGACGGATGAAGAGTCTGGAGACCGAGAATGCTCGGCTTCGAAAAGCCATCGCCGATTTGACGCTGGACAAGCTGATCTTGCAGGAGGCGTCCCGGGGAAGACGTCTCGAGCCCTGCGCGCCGACGCGCCTGTGTCGAGCACATCCAGCTGACGATGAACATCTCCGAGCGCCGCGCCTGTCGGGCGCTCGGACAGCATCGCTCGACACAGCGCAAGGTGCCGCGGGGCCGCGATGATGAAGAGGCGCTGACAGCCGATCTCGTGGCGTTGGCCGAGAAGTACGGGCGCTACGGCTACCGCAAGATCAGTGCGTTGCT
>NZ_JAKSXU010000048.1:0-692 GCF_022829325.1 Methylobacterium sp. J-092
AACCTGCTCGACCTGATGAAGCTGCAGATCGAGACCCCGACCCACCTCGTCGACGTCAACGGGCTCGGGCTCGACCGGATCGAGCCGACCCCGGAGGGCGGCCTGCGCATCGGCGCGCTGGTGCGCAACACCGACCTCGCCGCCGACGCCCGTGTCCGGAAGGATTACGGCGTGCTGTCGCGCGCGCTGCTGGCCGGGGCCTCGGGGCAGCTGCGCAACAAGGCGACCACCGCCGGCAACCTGCTGCAGCGCACCCGCTGCCCGTACTTCTACGACACCGCGCAGGCCTGCAACAAGCGCCGGCCGGGCTCCGGCTGCTCGGCGCTCGACGGGGTCAGCCGGCAGCTGGCGGTGATCGGCGGAAGCGACGCCTGCATCGCCACCCATCCCGGCGACATGGCGGTGGCGATGCGCGTGCTCGACGCCACCGTCGAGACCGTCGACGGCGAGGGCGCATCGCGAAAGATCCCGGTGGCGGAGTTCCACCGCCTGCCGGGCGCCCTTGGGATCGCCGGGTTCTGCTACTGGCAGATCTACCTGCAGCCTTACGCATCCACCGACGACGCCTTCGTCGACGCGCGCCAGTTCTCGATCGCGCCGAAGGTGTCCGGCTACGTCGTCGCGCTCTCGGTCACCGACAACCAGCACGTCGACACCGGCGCGACCCTGTTCCAGATCGACCGGCGCGATTA
>NZ_JAKSXU010000050.1:0-25685 GCF_022829325.1 Methylobacterium sp. J-092
CGGAAGCGACGCCTGCATCGCCACCCATCCCGGCGACATGGCGGTGGCGATGCGCGTGCTCGACGCCACCGTCGAGACCGTCGACGGCGAGGGCGCATCGCGAAAGATCCCGGTGGCGGAGTTCCACCGCCTGCCGGGCGACGCGCCCGAGCGCGACACCACGCTCGCGCCCGGCGAACTCATCACGGCGGTGACGCTGCCGAAGCCGGTGGCGGGCACGCACCTCTACCGCAAGGTCCGCGACCGGGCGTCGTACGCCTACGCGCTGGTCTCGGTGGCGGCGATCCTGGGCAGGGACGGGTCCGGCCGCGTCGCCTTCGGCGGGGTGGCGCCGAAACCCTGGCGGGTGGAGGCGGCCGAGGCCGACCTGCCGCGGGGGGCCAAGGCGGTGACCGAGCAGGTCTTCGCCGGCGCCGCGCCGACGCACGCGAACGCCTACAAGCTGACGCTCGCCGAGCGGACCCTGTCCGCGGCGCTCAACCAAGCGAGGGCCTAAAGCGATGAAGTTCGACCAGCCCGCCGGCCAAAACCCGATCGACCAGCTCAAGGTCGTCGGAAAGCCGACCGACCGCATCGATGGCAAGTACAAGACCACCGGCACCGCGCCCTACGCCTACGAGCGCCACGACGTCGTGCCGAGCCAGGCCTACGGCTACGTGCTCGGGTCCAGCATCGCCAAGGGCCGCATCCGCGCCATCGACACGGCGGCCGCCAAGGCGGCGCCCGGGGTCGTGGGCGTCGTGACGACCCTGGAGCATCCCCGGCTGGAGCGGGGCATGATGAACGCCGCCTACCTGTTCGGCGGCGACGAGATCCAGCACTACCACCAGGCCGTCGCAGTCGTCGTCGCCGAGACGTTCGAGCAGGCCCGCGCCGCGGCGTTTCTCGTGACGGTCGACTACGCGCCCGAGGCCGGCAAGTTCGATCTCGCGGCCGAGGCGAAGGGCGCGCCGCCCGTGCCCGGCGACAGCAGCGAGGGCAGCGGCGGCGACGGCGAGGAACGCGTCGGCGATTTCGAGGGGGCGTTCGCGCAGGCGCCGGTGACGCTCGACGAGCGCTACACCACAGCCGACGAGAGCCACGCGATGATGGAGCCGCACGCGACCATCGCCGCCTGGGACGGCGACAAGGTCACGCTCTGGACCTCGAACCAGATGATCGGCTGGGGCCATGGCAGCCTCGCCAAGATCCTCGGCGTGCCGAAGGAGAACGTCCGCCTCGATTCACCCTTCGTCGGCGGCGGCTTCGGCGGCAAGCTGTTCGTGCGGGCCGACGCGGTGCTCGCAGCCCTCGCCGCCAAGGCGTTCCAGCGCCCGGTGAAGGTGGCGCTGACCCGCCCGCTCATCGCCAACAACACCACGCATCGCCCGGCCACGATCCAGCGCGTGCGCATCGGCGCGACCAAGGACGGCACGATCACCGCCATCGCCCACGAGAGCACGTCGGGCAACCTGCCCGACGGCGATCCCGAGACGGCGGTGAGCCAGACCAAGCTGCTCTACGCCGGTGCCAATCGGCTCACCGCGATGAAGCTCGCTCATCTCGACCTGCCAGAGGGCAACGCCATGCGGGCGCCGGGCGAGGCGCCCGGCCTGATGGTCCTGGAGGTCGCCATGGACGAGATGGCGGAGAAGCTCGGGATCGACCCTGTGGAATTCCGCATCCGCAACGACACCCAGGTCGACCCGCAGGACCCGAAGCGCCCGTTCTCCCACCGCGACCTCGTCGGCTGCCTCAAGCTGGGGGCCGAAACCTTCGGCTGGTCCAAGCGCAATGCACGGCCGGGCCAGGTGCGGGACGGGCAGTGGCTCGTCGGCGTCGGCATGGCCGCGGCGTTCCGCAACAACATGGTCCTGAAGTCGGGCGCGCGGGTCAGGCTGGACGGAGCCGGCACCGTCACGGTCGAGACCGACATGACCGACATCGGCACCGGCAGCTACACCATCATCGCGCAGACCGCCGCCGAGATGATGGGCGTGACCCTCGACAAGGTGGCGGTCAGGCTCGGCGATTCCGCCTTCCCGGTCTCGTCGGGATCGGGCGGCCAGTTCGGCGGAAACTCGTCGACGGCCGGCGTCTACGCGGCGTGCGTCAAGCTTCGCGAGGCGGTGGCGCAGCGTCTCGGCATCAACTCCGACGACGCGGTCTTCGCCGACGGGCAGGTGCGGGCCGGCAACCGTGCGGTTCCGCTCGGCGAGGCCGCGAGCCGGGGCGAGCTGACGGCCGAGGATACCATCGAGTTCGGCGACCTCTCCAAGAAGCAGCAGCAATCGACCTTCGGCGCCCATTTCGTCGAGGTCGGGGTCGATGCCGACACGGCGGAGATCCGGGTCCGGCGCATGCTCGCGGTGTGCGCGGCGGGGCGCATCCTCAACCCGAAATCGGCCCGCAGCCAGGTCATCGGCGGCATGACGATGGGCACCGGCTCGGCGCTGATGGAGGAACTGGCGGTCGACACCAAGCGCGGATTCTTCGCCAACCACGACCTCGCCGGCTACGAGGTGCCGGTGCACGCCGACATCCCGCATCAGCAGGTGATCTTCCTGGACGAGGTCGATCCGATGTCCTCGCCGATGAAGGCCAAGGGCGTCGGCGAGCTCGGGATCTGCGGCGTGGGCGCCGCGGTGGCGAATGCCGTCTACAACGCCACCGGCATCCGCGTGCGGGACTATCCGCTCACCCTGGACAAGTTCCTCGACCGCATGCCCGAGGCGGCCTGACGCACGATCGCGCCATGCTCGACACTGGATACGCCCCGGCGGCCTCCGCCGGGGTTCGGGAAATCGGTCGCATCCATGCCGGTGCGCCGCCGCGCTAGCTCGACGGCATGGATCGCAGCTTTCCCATGACCCGTGCCGCCGGGCTCGACCGCCTGTCGGCCTTCCTCGCGGACGCCGCCGTCGACTATGCCGGTGCCCGCAACACCGACCGCGGACCGGACGCGCGGCCGACCACGTCGGCGCTCTCGCCCTACCTTCGGCGCCGCCTGATCACGGAAGCCGAGGTGGTGGCCGCCGCCCAGGCCGCGTTCGGCGACGGCGGCGCCGAGAAGTTCGTCTCCGAGGTCTTCTGGCGGACCTACTTCAAGGGCCATCTCGAGACCCACCCGACCGCCTGGACCGACGCCCTCGCGCTGGCCACGGCGGATCGGGCGCGGCTCGCCGCGGAGCCCGGCCTGCGCCGGACCTACGAGGCCGCGATCGCGGGCCGGACCGGCATCGACGGTTTCGACGACTGGGCGCGGGACCTCGTCGAGACCGGCTGGCTGCACAATCACGCCCGGATGTGGTTCGCCTCGATCTGGATCTTCACCCTGCGCCTGCCCTGGGCGCTGGGTGCGGATTTCTTCATGCGCCATCTCGTCGACGGCGATCCGGCGAGCAACACGCTGTCCTGGCGCTGGGTGGCGGGGCTGCACACCCGGGGCAAGCACTACGTCGCGCGCGCCGAGAACATCCGGCGCTACACCGAGAACCGCTTCGATCCCGAAGGCCTCGACGAGTACCCGGACACCCTCGACGAGGCGATGCCACCGCGCGAGGTCCCTCTGCCGGCTGCCGCCATGCCACCGACCGGCGACGTCGCGCTGCTGCTGCATCTCGACGACCTGCACCCGGAGAGCCTTCCGCTCGGGGAGGCGCGCATCGTGCGGATCGGTGGCATGCTCGCTCATGCCGAGGGGGCGTCCGAGCGCGTCCGGTCGGCGGATCACGCCGCGATGCAGGACGCGCTGGACCGGGCGGCCGCTCATTTCGGCTGCGAGGCGGGACCGGCCGACGCCGGCTGGTCGGCCGGGCTACCCGTCGTCACGGCCTGGGCGCCCGTCGGCCCGTCGGCGGCGATGCTGCCCGAGGCGGTCGTGCGCGTGCGGCGCCCCTGGGACGAAGCGGCGTGGCCGCTCTCTAACCGCGGATATTCCCGGCTGCGCTCCGCGATCCCGCGCCTGACCGCAGCGTGACGGTCCGGCGCCCTCATGCAGGCCCGGCCTGGCTGGTGCCGCGACGACCCGACCTGCACCGAAGCCGGCATTTCCCCGCATCGGCTCTGGCCCGGACCCCGGCTTTCAGCGTAGCCGGAACGCCATGTTCCATCTGATCTTCAGCCTGCCTTGCCTGTACGTCGTGACCCGGGTGCTCTGGCCGCTGCCGGGCCCGCCTGCCGCGAAGGCCGGGATCGCCGTGCTGCTGCTCGTCGCTTCCCAGTATCACCTGTGGTGCCGCCTCTCCTCCGGCTCGGTGTTCGCGCCCGAGTTTCCGCGGTGGGTGGTGGTTCTGTTCAACTGGGCCTTCGGCGCCATCCTGCTGCTGGCGGTGATGCAGCTCGCGCTCGACGTGATCGCGCTGGTCTCGCTGCCCCTGGGCGGCTGGGCGATTCCGGCCGGATGGCGCTACGCGGCCGCGACGGCGGCGATGCTCCTGTCGGCGCTCGGCGTCCAGCAGGCCGTGCGCGTGCCGGCGCTCAAGGACGTCAACATCGCGATCGAGAACCTGCCGGACGCCTTCGAGGGCTACACGATCCTGCAGCTCACCGACCTGCACATCAGCCGGCTCTTCCCGGCATCCTGGACCCGGGAGGTCGTCGCGCGGTCCAACCGGCTCGGCGTGGACCTCATCGTCATCACCGGCGACCTGATCGACGGCGCCCCGGCTTCGCGGCGCGCCGACGTCGAGCCCCTGGGCCGGCTCGGTGCACCGGACGGCGTCTGGTTCGTGCCCGGCAACCACGAATACTTCTTCGACTACCCCGCTTGGATGCGGCGGTACTCGGAACTTGGCCTGACGGCGCTCGCGAACCGGCATACGGTGCTGAGGCGGGGCGACGCCGCCCTGGTGCTCGCCGGCGTGACCGATCGGTCGGCGCCGCATACGGGACACCCCGGTCCGGACCTCGACGCCGCGCTCGCAGGGGCACCGCGGGACGCACCCGTCCTCCTGCTCGATCATCAGCCGAAGGGGGCGCGGGCGGCGGCCGCGCATGGCGTCGCGCTGCAGCTGTCGGGACATACCCATGGCGGGACGATGCGCGGGTTCGACCGCCTGTTCGCCCGCGCCAACGACGGCTTCGTCTCGGGCCGCTACCGGGTCGGCGGCATGACGCTCTACGTCAACAACGGCACGGCGTTGTGGCCGGGCTTCGCCCTCAGGCTCGGCCGACCTTCCGAGCTGACGCGCATCACGCTGCGCCGCGCCGACGCGTCCATCGATCCCACTCGGCCCCTGGCGCCGGGATAGGCGAGCGTCGGATCACCCGCATCGACGATCATCCTCGGGATGCACCCAGCAGCCGGCTTGGATCGTCGCCCGATCACGCGGCCGATCTATCGGCCGGCCGTCGGGTCCTCGCGAAGCGCTCGTCTGGATAGAGTAGAGATTACTCACGACCCACCGACCGCCCCGAGAATCGGCGATGTCGAACCCGGGTCGAACCACAGTCGTCGTTCCCGGACGCTCGGACGGGCTCCACCGTTCACTCAGCATTTACTACGGAACCGGGATTATGCAACCGGTGGTTGCAGATCGGGTTGCATCGAAAACCTGGAGGTTTTCATGTCCGCATCCCCCCTTTCCGTGCTCGGCTCGTCCACCCGCTCGCTCGAATGGCTCGCCGGCCCCGGCGCGTTGCTGTCCTCGACCGCCCTGTCGACGGGCCAGCTCGGAAGCCTCGGCCCGATCGCCTCGTTGATCGAGGGCGCGGTCGACGGCGGCTCGACGGAGACCGGAGCCTCGCTGCTTCCCGACGCGATCGAGGCCACCGCCAACCAGGTCGTCCTCCAGACGCACGCCCAGATCGAGGAGGTCGGCCACGAGGTCGCTCCGGCGAACGGACCGCTCCACGGGCTGACCAACCTCGGCGAGACCCTCGGGCTCGGCCATCTCGGGGAGACCGGAAACCTTCTGACCGATCTCGGCGGCGTCGCCGCGAACCCGACCGGCACCGAGGCGGTCGGTCCGCTGCTGACCGATGCCGGCGGCGTCGCCGCCGCCGCCGGAACGCTGGCGGAGACGGTCGGCGCGGTGCCAGCATCCGGCAACGGCCTCGTCGACAGCGGCAGCATCCTCGGCCCCGCGACCAACATCCTGAACCAGGCCGTCCTCGACGTGCACGCCACGCTCGAGACCGTCGGCCACCAGATCCCGGTTCTCAATGGGCCGATCCACGCCGTCACCGGCCTCGGCGAAACCCTTGGGCTCGGCCATCTCGACACCGCGGGCAACCTGCTGACCGACGTCACCACCCTGCCCGGTTCCCTCCTCGGCGGCGGCGGCCTCCAATCCGCGACGCCGGTCCTCGGCGATCTCGGCCACGTTCTCGGGTCGGCCGATACGCTGGTCGGCTCGCTGACCGGTGCGGCGAGCGCCGGCGGCCTGCTGTCCGGGGACGGGCTGCTCGCTCCGGTGACGAACCTCGCCAACGGCGCGGTCCTCAACATTCACGCGACGCTGGAGAACATCGGCCACGAGATCCCGCTCCTGAACGATGCGCTGCACGGCCTGACCAACCTCGGCGAGACGATCGGCCTCGGCCATCTCGGCGAGAGCGGAAACCTCGTGACCGACGTCGTGGCCCTGCCCGGCAATCTCCTCGGCGGCGAGGGTCTGGCGGCGCTGTCGCCGATCCTCGGCGATGTCGGCGCGGTGACGAACGCGGCCGGAGGTCTTCTCGGCGGCGTCACCGGTCTCGTGGGCGGACTGGGCGGATTGGGCGGACTTGGCGGCGGCGGCACGGTCGCCACGGGCACGCTTCTCGGCGCCGGCGCTCCGCTGCAGCCGGTGGGCGACCTCGCCAACGGGGTCATCGACGGCATCCATGCCGGCCTCGAGCAGATCGGCCACGACGTGCCGATCCTCAACGACACGCTGCATTCGGTGATCGGGCTCGGAAATACCCTCGGGCTGGGCGAGCTCGGCGACACCAGCAACCTCCTGACGGACACGGTCAACCTGCCGGGCGCGATCCTGAGCGGAAACGCACCGGCGGCGATCGGGCAGATCGT
This sequence comes from Methylobacterium sp. J-092, assembly GCF_022829325.1. Taxonomy (NCBI): domain Bacteria; kingdom Pseudomonadati; phylum Pseudomonadota; class Alphaproteobacteria; order Hyphomicrobiales; family Methylobacteriaceae; genus Methylobacterium; species Methylobacterium sp. J-092. Next base: position 6,995 of record NZ_JAKSXU010000050.1, read on the forward strand.
CGGCGATGTCGGACACGTGGTCGACGCCGCGGGCGGTGTCGTCGGCTCCGCCACCGGGATCCTCGGCGGCCTCGATGGTCTCGGTGCCGGAGGGATCGCGACCGGCACGCCCGTCGACGGGCTCCTGACTCCCGTCACGTCGGTCGTCGGCGGGCTGACCGGCGGCGCCGGCACGGGCGCCACGCGTGCGCTCCTCGGCGCCGGCGCTCCGCTGCTGCCGGTGGGCGACCTCGCCAACGGGGTCATCGACGGCATCCATGCCGGCCTCGAGCAGATCGGCCACGACGTGCCGGTCCTGAACGATCCCATCCATTCGGTGATCGGGCTCGGCAACACCGTCGGGCTGGGCGAGCTCGGCGACACCAGCAACCTGCTGACGGACGTCGCCAACCTGCCGGGTGCCGTTCTGACCGGCAGCGGACCGGCGGCGGTCGGGCAGGTCGCGGGCGATCTCGGGCACGTCGAGGACGCCGCGAGCGGCGTCCTCGGCTCCTTGACGGGGGCCCTCGGCGGTGTCGGCGGGGCCGGCGCGGGGACGCCGCTCGACGGCGTCCTCTCGCCGGTGACCGGCATCCTGGGCGGCGCCGGCGGCGCATCCAATCCCGTCGGCGGCCTCCTCGGCGGTCTCACCGGCGGTGCGGCGGACGGTGCCGGGACCCATCCCCTGATCGACGTGGCGGCCGGCCCGGCGACGCCGACGCCGGCGGCCAATCTCGCGGTGCTGACCCCGAGCGCGGATCCGGCCCACACCGTCCAGGCGAGCGCGATCGCGGTGCCGGCCGATCAGCCCGGCCTGCTCCATGCCGGCCTGCTCTCGGGCGACGGCATCGTCTTCCCGCAGGCCGGCGGCGGGGGCGGAGACGCGCTCGTCGGCCACCTCCTCGACGTCGCCCCCGCGGCGACCGCATCGGCGGATGCGGGAGCCTCGCACGGGCTGCCCCTCGATCTCGGGATCGCGGCGATCGATCTCGGTGGCCACGTCGACGCCGCGCATGTCGACCCGACGCCGCACACCGCGACGACCGGGATCCACCTCCTCGGCCTCTGACCCGTCCGAGCCCTCGCCGCCCGACGCGGCGGGGGCTTCCTCTTCCGCCGACTTGCCCTGCCGAATCGTCTCTGCCTGATCCTGCAAGCCGGGGAACCGTCTCGTGATCGACGAACGTGTGCTGCGTATCGCCAAGCGCCGGGAGTTCTGGGCTGCCGCCAGAGCCGGGCGCGCCTCGCTGGCGAGCGTGATGATCGTCAGCGGCCTCATCAACCTGCTGATGCTGACCGCGCCGATCTTCATGCTGCAGGTCTACGACCGGGTGCTGCCGAGCCGCAGCATCGCGACCTTGGTCGGGCTGGCCGGCATCGCGCTGATGCTGTTCCTGATCCAGAGCGTGCTGGAGGTGTTCCGCGCCCGGATCCTGTCGCGGTTCGGGCGCCTCGTCGACGAGCGCCTCGGCGCGCGGATCTTCCGGACCCTGCTGGTCCGTGGGTCGGAGACGCCGCGGGGCGACGACGGCCCGCAGGCGCTGCGCGACCTCGACACGGTGCGCGGCTTCCTGTCGAGCATGGCGTTCACCGCTTTCTTCGACCTGCCGTGGGTGCCGCTCTACATCGCGGTCTGCTTCCTGTTCCATCCCTGGCTCGGCACCGCGATCGCCGGCGGCGCGGTGGTCCTGTGCCTGCTGACGATCCTGACCGACTGGGCCTCGGCCGGCCCAACCCGCGAGGGCGTCCGGGTGGCCGGCGAGCGACGCGCCTTCACCGACATGGCGCACCGCACGGCGCCGCTGCTCTCGGCGCTCGGCATGCGCGCGCGGATCGCGACCCTGTGGCAGGCCCGGGCACGCCGGAACCTCGAAGTGGCGACCGACGGCAACGACCTCGCCATCGGCTTCGGCGCGATGGCGCGCCTGATGCGCACCGTGCTGCAATCGGGCATCCTCGGCCTCGGCGCCTACCTCGTGGTGCGCGAGGAAGCGACCGCCGGCGTGATGCTGGCTGCGACCATCCTCTCAGCCCGGGCGCTGGCGCCGGTCGATCTCGCCATCGCGAACTGGAAGTCGTTCTCGGCGTCGCGCCAGGCCTGGACCCGGATCGTCGCCTTCCTGCCGCCGCGGGAGCCGGCCGCCCTCACGCCGCTGCCGGCGCCGCGGGAGAGCGTGCGCGTCACCGCCCTGTCGATCGCCGTGCCGGGCACCGACACGCTGGTGCTGCACGACGTCAACGTGGCGCTCGCCCCCGGAAGCGCGCTCGGCGTGATCGGCCCGAGCGGATCGGGCAAGTCCACCTTCGCCCGCGCGCTCGTCGGCCCGGCGCGGCCGAGCCGCGGCGTGATCCGCCTCGACGGCGCCGCCATCGACCAGTGGGACCCCGACGCCCTCGGCCGTTCGATCGGCTACCTTCCGCAGGACATCGAGATGTTCGACGGCACCATCGCCGAGAACATCACCCGGTTCGATCCCGAGCCGGACCCGGAGGCGCTGCTCTCCGCCGCGAAGGCGGCCGGCGTCCACGAGGTCGTGCTGCGCCTGCCCGGCGGTTACGATGCCCGCGTCGGCGCCGGCGGCCTCGGCCTCTCGGGCGGCCAGCGCCAGCGGATCGCCCTGGCGCGCGCGCTCTACGGCGATCCGTTCCTCGTCGTCCTCGACGAGCCGAACTCCAACCTCGACGTCGAGGGCGACCGCGCCCTGTCGGCCGCCGTCCGGGCGGTACGCGCCCGCGGCGGCATCGCCGTGGTGATCGCCCACCGCCCGAGCGCGCTGACCGCGGTCGATCGCATCCTCGTCCTCGGCGACGGCCGCGTGCAGCTGCACGGGCCCCGCGACGACGTCCTGGCGCAGCTGAGCGCGCTCACCCGGCAGACACCGACGAGGGTCGCATGACGAAGGCCGACACGCCGAACCGGCCCGAGCCGGATCCGACGCGCGACACCCGGCGTTCCCTGCGCCGGCACATCGCCGGCGTCGCCACGATCATCGCGGTCGCGACCGGCGCCGGCGCCTGGACCGCGGCGACGGAGCTGTCCGGCGCGATCATCGCCACGGGCTCGCTCGTGGTGGAGAGCAACATCAAGAAGGTGCAGCACCCGACCGGCGGCGTGGTCGCCGAGCTGCCGATCGAGGAGGGCGCGCGCGTCCAGGCCGGCGACCTGCTGATCCGCCTCGACGCCACGACGGCGCGGGCCACCTACGACAGCGTCACCAAGAGCCTGTGGGAGATCGCCGCCCGCAACGCCCGCCTGGAAGCCGAGCGCGACGGCCGCGACGACGTCGCGTTCCCCAAGGGCCTCGCCGAAGCCGGCCCCGAGGTCGCCCGCATCGTCGAGGGCGAGCGCAAGCTGTTCCACTTCCGCCGCGACGCCCGCGAGGGGCAGAAGGCGCAGCTGCGCGAGCGGATCGGGCAGCTCAAGGAGGAGATCAAGGGGCTCGTCGAGCAGTCGGTCGCCAAGGAGCAGGAGACCGCGATCATCGGGCGCGAATACGAGGGCGTCGAAGGACTCTGGAAGAAGAACCTCATCCAGCTGACGCGCCTGACCAGCCTCGAGCGCGACATCTCCCGGCTGAAGGGCGAGCGCGGCGTGCTGGTCGCCAACATCGCGCAGACCAAGGGCAAGGTCTCCGAGACCGAGCTTCAGATCATCCAGCTCGAGCAGAACCTGCGCAGCGACGTCGCCAAGGAGCTGGCGGAGAACCGCGCCAAGGCCGCGACCCTGACCGAGCAGAAGATCACCGCCCTCGACCAATTGCAGCGCATCGACATCCGCTCGCCGCAGACCGGCTACGTGCACGAACTGTCGGTCCACACCCGCGGCGGCGTGATCGCGCCGGGCGAGCCGATCATGCTGATCGTTCCGACGGCCGATTCCCTGGTGGTTGAGGTGCGCGTCGCCCCCCAGGACATCGACCGGCTCCAGACCGGCCAGGCCGCGGGCCTGCGCTTCCCGAGCTTCGACCAGCGCACCACGCCGGAGCTGAACGGACGCGTGACCCGGATCGCCGCCGACGTGAGCGAGGACAAGCGTACCGGCAGCTTCTACTATCTCGTGCGCCTCGGGGTGACGAAGGACGAGCTCGGCCGGCTGGACGGCGCCAAGCTGATGCCCGGCATGCCGGTGGAAGCGTTCATCCGCACCGCAGACCGCACCGTGCTCTCCTACCTGACCAAGCCCCTCGTCGATCAGGCACGCCGCGCGTTCCGCGAGAAGTAGGCGACAGATTCCCCCGTCGCGGACGGCAGGCTCGCCGATGCGGCCTGCCGCCGCCCGGTCGATCACGCCTGGGTCGCGGTGCCGACCCGGTCGAGGTCCGCCAGCGCGTCGTCCGGCAGGTGGAGCGCGGCGGCGGCGAGGTTCTCGCGCAGGTGCGCCAGCGACGCGGTCCCCGGGATCAGCAGGATGTTGGGCGACCGGCGCAGCAGCCAAGCGAGCGCCACCTGCAGCGGCGTGGCATCGAGCCGTTCGGCCACCGCGGACAGGCCCGCGGATTGCAGCGGGCTGAAACCGCCGAGCGGGAAGAACGGCACGTAGGCGATGCCGTCCCGTGCCAGCGCGTCGACGAGCGCGTCGTCGCCGCGATGGGCGAGGTTGTAGTGGTTCTGCACGCACGCGATCTCGCAGATCCGGCGTCCCTCGGCGACCTGGGTCGGCGTCACGTTGGACAGGCCGATGTGCTGGATCAGCCCTTGCCGCTGGAGCTCGGCCAGCGCCGTCAACGGCGCCTCGATCGACCCTTCGGCCGGCCCGTGCCCGTCGCCGAGCATGGCCCGGAAGTTCACCACCGCCAGCCGGTCGAGCCCGAGATGGCGCAGGTTGTCGTGGACGGCCGCCGCGAGGTCGGCGTCGGACGCGGCCGGGTTCCACGACGCATCGGAACCGCGCCGCGCGCCCACCTTGGTGACGATCGTGAGGTCGTGCGGATACGGGCCGAGCGCGTCCCGGATCAGATGGTTGGTGACGTGGGGTCCGTAGAAGTCGCTGGTGTCGATGTGGTCGACGCCGCTCGCGACCGCCTCGCGCAGCACGGCGAGCGCCGCGTCGCGATCCTTGGGCGGTCCGAAGACGCCCGGCCCGGCGAGTTGCATCGCGCCGTACCCGAGGCGCTTCACGGAACGGTGGCCGATCCGAAACGTGCCGGCCTGATCGATGAGGGACATGGTGCTTCTCCTGTTACCAGACCTAACTGGACGTTGCGACCGTGCGCGAGAATGGGGCACAATCCGCACAAGCTGTGCGGATGGGCGAACGATGAAGGCCGATCTCGGAGATCTCGACGCGTTCCTCGTCGTCGCGCGCGGGCAGGGTTTTCGCGAGGGCGCACGCATGAGCGGCGCCAGCGCGTCGAGCCTGAGCGAGGCGGTTCGGCGGCTCGAGGACAGGCTCGGCGTCCGCCTCCTCAACCGCACGACCCGTAGCGTGGTGCCGACGGAAGCCGGGGAACGGCTGCTGGAGCGGCTCGGCCCGGCCTTCGCAGAGGTCGAGGCGGCGCTCGACGTGGTGAACGGCTTCCGCGACCGGCCGGCTGGGACGCTGCGGCTCAACGTGCCGGTCAGCGCCGCGCGCCTTGTGCTGCCCGCGATCGTTCCGGGTTTCCTCGCCGCCTATCCCGAGATCCGTCTCGAGGTCCTGGCCGAGGACGGCTTCGTCGACGTGCTCGCCGCCGGATGCGACGCGGGCATCCGCTACGACGAGCGCCTGGAGCAGGACATGATCGCGGTTCCGATCGGGCCGCGCGTGCAGCGCTTCGCGACCGCTGCGGCGCCGGCCTACCTCGCGCGTCACGGCCGGCCCGAGCATCCGCGCGACCTCCTCGGCCATGCCTGCCTGCGCGGCCGCTTCCCGAGCGGGGTCGAGATGGCCTGGGAGTTCGAGCGCGACGGCGAGACCGTGAAGGTCGATCCGGCAGGGCCGCTGCTCGTGCGCGTCGGGGCCGCGACCGACCTCGCCGTCGAGGCGGCGATCGCGGGGACCGGCGTCATCACCCTGTTCGAGGACTGGTTGAGGCCGCACTTGGCCAGCGGGGCATTGGAACCGGTCCTCGAAGCGTGGTGGCCGCGCTTCTCGGGGCCCTACCTGTACTATCCGGGCCGGCGACTCGTGCCGGCCCCGCTGCGCGCCTTCGTCGACTTCATCCGGCACCCGAAGACCGCTTGATCGCGGGCGCGGCCGCGCGGCGAGCGGAAGGGGCGCACGGCGCGCCGGCACGACGCGAGCGCACCCCACCGAGCACCCGAGGCCCGCCGCCGATCGAGCCTGGGGACCGCCTGTCCCGCCGGAGCGTGGCCGCTTGCGTGCGAGCCGGGCGGCTGCGTATACCAGATACCAGCCGCGCCCTCGTCCGGCGCAAAAACAAGAACCGAACGCTCAGGGATGAAACCATGCCGCGCAGAATATTGATCCTGGGGGCATCATACGGCTCGCTGCTTTCGACGAAGCTGCTGATGGCCGGGCATGATGTGACCTTGGTCTGCCGTCGGAAAACCGCGGACCTGATCAACAGCCAGGGCACCGAAGTCCGCATCAAGCTGCGCGACGAGGCCACGCACCGGTCGTTTCATTCCCGTGACCTGCCGGGCAAGGTCGACGCGATGCCGCCCGAGGACGTCGACGTCTCGCGCTACGATCTCGTCGGCCTGGCGATGCAGGAGCCGCAGTACAACAACCACACGATCCGCGTGCTGATGATCAAGATCGCCGCGGCCAAGCTGCCGTGCCTGTCGATCATGAACATGCCGCCGCTGCCGTATCTCGATCGGATCCCGGCGCTCGCGAAGATGGACCTGCGCGAGGCCTACACGAATGCCGGCGTCTGGGACCGCTTCGAGCCGGGCCTGATGTCGTTGTGCTCGCCCGATCCGCAGGCGTTCCGCCCGCCCGACGAGGGCGCCAACGTCCTGCATGTCGGGTTGCCGACGAACTTCAAGGCGGCGACCTTCGCCGATCCCGCGCACAACGCGCTGCTCCGCGAGCTCGAGGCGGACATCGACGCGGTGCGCGTCGAGGGCCAGGACGTTCCGGTCAAGCTCAAGGTGTTCGACTCGCTGTTCGTGCCCCTGGCGAAGTGGTCGATGCTGCTCACCGGCAACTACCGCTGCATCACGCCCCAGGCGCCGCGCTCGATCCGCGACGCGGTGCACGGCGACCTCCCCCTGTCCCGCACGATCTACGAGCATGTCGACGCGGTGGCCCGACGGCTCGGTGCCGACCCGAGCGATCAGGTCCCGTTCGAGAAGTACGCCAAGGCGGCCGAGGGCCTGCTGAAGCCTTCGTCGGCCGCCCGGGCGGTCGAGAGCGGCGCGCCCTACATCGAGCGTGTCGACCTGCTGCTGAAGCTGATCTCGCACCAGCTCGACATGCCCGATGCCGAGATCGACCGAACGGTCGAGATCGTGGACCGGAAGCTCGACGAGCGCATCATCCCGGGCTGAGCGGCCCGGTCCGGCCCGTCTCACCGAAGACGCGGCCGGACCTCGCTCGCCGGTCGGGATAACGTACCTCCTCGACGCGATCCGACGCCTCGTGGAGCCCCCCCGCGACGCCGAGCCCGGACGCGGCTCGGGCCGCGTGCTTCAAGCTTGGCCCGTTGCCGGAGCGTCCGGACGCGATCAGGATCGCAGCACGGGGTCCGCCGGTTGGATCGATCGGATCACGGGAGCGGCGCGGACCATGTCGGAGGGATCGCCGACCCCGTTCATCCTGAACCGCCTCGACCTCAAGACGCTGCGGCTGTTCGCGGCGATCTGCGAGGAGGGCACGCTCAACGGCGCGGCGCGCCGGGCCGCGATCGCCCCCTCCGCCGTGAGCAAGCGGCTCGCCGAGCTGGAGCGCGCGCTCTGCTGCGAGCTGCTCATCCGCGAGCCACGGGGCATGCGGCCGACGCCCGCCGGGGAGACGCTGCTGCACCACACCCGCCGGATGCTGGGGTCCGCCGAGCAGATCGCGCTGGAGCTCGCGGAGCACGCCAGCGGGCTCCGCGGCTTCGTCCGCGTGCTCGCGAACCTCTCGGCGATCGTGCAGTTCCTGCCCGAAGACCTGCAGGCGTTCCTGGCGGCGCAGGCCCGCATCGGGATCGACCTGGAGGAGCGGCCGAGCGGCGGCGTGGTGGCCGGCGTGGAGGAAGGGGCGGCCGATCTCGGCATCTGCGCCGGCAGCACCGATCCGCGCTCCCTCGTCGCCCATCCCTATCGGAGCGACCGCCTCGTGCTCGTCGTGCCCGCCGGCCACCCGCTCGCCGACCGCGACGCGGTCGCGTTCGCCGACACCCTCGACCACGACCATGTCGGCATGCACCGCGAGAGCTCGATCTACGGCACGCTCCGCGACGAGGCCCGACGCCTCGGGCGGCCGCTGCGCTTGCGCGTCCACGTGCCGAGCTTCGACGCGATCTGCCGCATGGCGCAGGCCGGGATGGGGCTCGGCGTGGTGCCCGAGCGGGTGCACGCCCTGCTCGGCCCGCAGATGAACGTCGTCGCCGTGCCGCTCACCGACCCGTGGGCGCGGCGGACGCTCAGCCTCGTCGTCCGCCCGGGCGCGCAATCGCCGGCGGCGGCCGTCCTGTTCGATCACCTGCGCCGGGCAGGCGGGGATTGAGAGGGGCGCCTGCGTTCGCCTTCGGAGAACGCGGGGTGATGCATCGCGTTTGGACAGCGTGCACCCGATCCAATACCGATTGACCCAAAGACAATGGAGGGAACGGCCATGCCAGGCACCGGCGAAGCATCGCCCAAGGGTCCGCTCGACGGGATCCGGGTCCTCGAGCTCGGCCAGCTGATCGCGGCACCGTTCGCCACCAAGATCCTGGCCGAGTTCGGCGCCGAGGTGATCAAGGTCGAGTCGCCGGGGGACGGCGATCCCCTGCGCAAGTGGCGCAAGCTGCACGAGGGAACCTCGCTCTGGTGGTACCTGCAGTCTCGCAACAAGAAGTCGATCGCGATCAACCTGAAGGCGCCCGATGGGCTGGCGGTGGTCAAGGACCTCGTGCGGAGCGCCGACGTGGTGGTCGAGAACTTCCGGCCCGGCGGCCTGGAGAAGCTCGGCCTCGGCTGGGACGTGCTCTCGGAGCTGAACCCCAAGCTCGTGATGGTGCGCATCTCCGGCTACGGCCAGACCGGGCCGTATCGCGACCGGCCGGGCTTCGGCGCGATCGGCGAGTCGATGGGCGGCATCCGCTTCACCACCGGCAGCCCGGACAGCCCGCCCGCCCGCGTCGGCGTCAGCATCGGCGACACCCTGGCCTCGCTCCACGGGGTGATCGGCGCGCTGATGGCGCTGCTCCACGTCAAGACCGCCGGCGGCCAGGGCCAGGTCATCGACGTCTCCCTCGTGGAGAGCGTGTTCAACGTGATGGAGAGCCTGGTCCCGGAATACGACCTGCTCGGCGAGGTCCGCACCCGCACCGGCGGGGCGCTGCCCGGCATCACGCCCTCGAACACCTACCCGACGAAGGACGACGGCTTCGTCGTCATCGCCGGCAACTCGGACCCGATCTACCGCCGCCTGATGACCGTCGTCGGCCGGCCCGACCTCGCCGACGACCCGGCGCTGCGCAGCAACGACGGCCGCTCGCGGGTGGCCGGCATGATCGACGGCGTGATCGCGGACTGGACCCGGGCGCACACCGTGGACGAAGCGCTCGCAGCGCTCGCGGCGGCCGACGTGCCGGCGGGACGGATCTACTCGGTGGCCGACATCGTCGCCGACCCGCACTACCGCGCCCGCGACATGATCCTCGACGCGGAGCTGCCAGGCGGCACCCGGGTGAAGATGCCCGGCATCGTGCCCAAGCTGTCCGGCACCCCCGGGGCGGTGCGCTGGCAGGGACCGGCGCTCGGCGCCCACACCGATTCCGTGCTCGCCGACCTCGGCCGCGACGCCGAGACCATCGAGCGCCTGCGCCGCGAGGGAGCCGTGCAATGACCGAAACCGCCATGCTGATCCAGGAGGTCGCCACCCGCGACGGGTTCCAGATCGAGCCGCGCTACGTCGAGACCGCCGAGAAGATCCGGCTGATCGACGCGCTCTCGGCCGCTGGCTTCTCGCGGATCGAGGTCTCGTCCTTCGTCTCGCCGAAGGCCGTGCCGGCACTGCGCGACGCGGCCGAGGTCTTCGCCGGGATCGCCCGGCGGCCCGGCACCGTCTACGTCGCCCTGGTGCCCAACCCGAAAGGCGCCGAGCGGGCGCTCGCGGCCGGCGTCGGCGAGGTCAACCTCGTCGCCTCGGTGAGCGAGACCCACAACCGCGCCAACATGGGCATGAGCCCGGAGGCCTCGATCGAGGGGTTCGGCCGGATCATGGAGACAGTGAAGGGTACACCCGTGTCGACGAACGCCACGGTGGCCACCGCCTTCGGCTGCCCCTTCGAGGGCGACCAGCCGGCCGACAAGGTGATGGCGCAGGTCGAGCGATACCTCGCGCTCGGCATCGCCGGCGTGACGCTCGCCGACACCACCGGCATGGCCAACCCGCGCCAGGTGGAGCGCCTGGTCGCCCGCGCGCTGGCGATCGTGCCGGCCGAGCGGCTGACCCTGCACTTCCACAACACCCGCGGGCTCGGGCTCGCCAACGTGCTCGCGGCCTACGGCGCCGGCGCGCGCCGGTTCGATGCGGCGCTCGGGGGCTTGGGCGGCTGCCCGTTCGCGCCGGGCGCCACGGGCAACATCTGCACCGAGGACCTCGTCAGCATGGCCCACGAGATGGGGATCGAGACAGGCCTCGACCTCGAGGCCCTGCTCGGCCTCTCCCGCGACCTGCCGCGCCTCGTCGGCCACGACGTGCCGGGCCAGGTCGCCAAGGCCGGGCGCCCCTGCGATCTGCACCCGGTCCCGCAAGCGGCATGAGCCGCCCCGTCCGTCATTCGGCGTGAGCCGTCCCGTCGATCGGGCGGCCTGAGCCGCCGACCGAACCGATCCGCGTCGGAAGCCTCTCGGAGAAGGCGGCTCCGCCGTGCTCGCGCGCATCCTGCCCGACGGTCGTCCGCGACCGGCCGGCGGGGGCGCCCGCCGCCCCGTTCCAGGAGGAAACCATGACCGCCGCCACGACCGGCCCGCTCGCGGGTTTCGACGTCATCACCGAGAGCAGCGTGGTCCGCAAGGCCGCTTGGCGGCTGATGCCGCTGATCATGGTCTGCTACATGTTCGCGTTCTTCGACCGGATCAACATCAGCTTCGCCAAGTTCCAGCTCCAGAGCGACCTCGGCTTCAGCAACGTCGCCTACGGGCTCGGGGCGAGCATGTTCGTCGTCGGCTACGTGATCTTCGAGGTCCCCTCGAACCTGTTGCTGTACAAGGTCGGCGCGCGGCGCTGGATCGCCCGGATCATGATCTCCTGGGGTATCGCCACCGCCCTGATGGTCTTCATCAGCACCGAGTGGCACTTCTACCTGCTGCGCTTCATCATCGGCGCGATGGAGGCCGGCTTCGCACCGGGCATCCTGTATTACTTGACGCTGTGGTTCCCGGCCTCGTTCCGCGGCCGCGTGACCTCGTTCATGTTCGTCGCCTCGGCCTTCTCCGGCATCTTCGGGGCGCCGGTGGCGGGGCTGATCCTCGGCGGCCTCAACGGCACGGCGGGGCTCGCCGGCTGGCAATGGCTGTTCCTGGCCGGCGGCCTGCCCTGCCTGGTGCTGGGCGTGCTGGTGTTCCTGCGTCTCGACGATCGGATCGCCGACGCGCGCTGGCTGACGCAGCCGGAGAAGGACCTGCTCGCCTCGAAGATCGCCCACCACAACCGCGACATCGGCGACCACTCGCTCTGGGGCGCGATCAGGCAGCCGGGCTTCCTTCTCATCGCCCTGGTCTACTTCCTGCTGCAGGTCGGCTCGTACGGCCTGAACTTCTGGGGGCCGGACCTGATCAAGACCGCCACCGGCGGCACCGCGGCCTCGGTCGGCTTCCTCACCGCGATCCCCTACATCTGCGGCGCGATCAGCATGGTCGTGATCGGGCGCCTGTCCGACGCCTCCGGCGACCGGCCGAAATTCGTCGCCGGCCTCGCGGTGGCGGCGGCCATCGGCTTCTTCGCCGCCGGGCTGTTCGACAAGCAGATCGTGCCGCTGATGATCGCCCTGGCGCTGGTCGGCGCCGGCATCGTCGCCTCGATCCCGACCTTCTGGACGCTGCCGGCCAAGCTCGTCACCGGCGTCGGGGCCGCCGGCGGCATCGCGCTCATCAACACGCTCGGTCAGTTCGGCGGCATCGTCAGCCCCGTGGCGGTCGGCTGGGTGAAGGACCTGACCGGCTCGACGACGCCCGCCCTCTACGGCATCGGCATCCTCTGCCTGGTCGCGGCCGGCCTGCTGATCTTCGCATCGCCCGCCAGCCTGCGCCGCAACGACCGCAATCCCTGATCCGGCCGGTCCTCGGCGGTCCCACACCCGCCGAGATCTCGCCCTGCGAGGGAGCCCGGGCGATCACGCCGATGTCGAGCCGCATCGGGTCGCGCAGCGTCACGTGCGGCGCTCAGGCGATGCGCAGGTTGCGGATCGGCCGCTCGGGTGCCAGCGCCAGGGCAGCCTTGGCGATGCCGCGGGCATCGAGGCCGTAGTGCCGGTAGAGATCGGCGACGGTGCCGGTCTGGCCGAAGCGCTCGACGCCGAGCGCCCGGGTGCGGTGACCTTGCACGGCACCGAGCCAGCCGAGCGTCGCCGGGTGGCCGTCGATCACCGTGACGAGCCCGCAATGCGGCGGCAGGCCGGCGAGCAGGGCCTCGACGTGGCTCCGCGCCGTCCGGTCGCCGCCCTCGCGGGCGCGCTGCGCCGCCGTCCAGCCGGCATGGAGCCGATCGGCGGAGGTGACGGCGAGCAGGCCGATGTCGCGCCGGTCCTCGGCCATCAGGCCCACCGCCTCGATCGCCTCGGGCGCGACGGCGCCGGTATAGGCGACCACGATCTCCGCGTTCGGGCCGGGCTCGCGCAGCCAGTAGCCGCCGGCGACGATTGCGTCGGACAGGGCCGGCGTCATCGTGCGCTGCGGCTGCGCGATGCTGCGGGTCGAGAGCCGGAAGTAGACCGAGCCGCCCTCCGGCCCCTCGAGCTGCACATGGTCGAGGGCGTGCGCCATCAGCACCGACAGCTCGTCGACGAAGGCCGGCTCGAAGCTCGACAACCCGTCCTGCGCCATCCCGATCAGCGGCGTGCCGATCGACTGGTGGGCGCCCCCTTCCGGCGCCAAGGTCACGCCCGACGGCGTCGCCGCGAGAACGAAGCGGGCATCCTGGTAGCAGGCGTAGTTCAGGGCATCCAGGCCGCGGCTGATGAACGGATCGTAGAGCGTGCCGATCGGGATCAGCCGCTCGCCGAACAGCTTGTGCGACAGGCCCAGGCCCGAGAGCAGCAGGAACAGGTTCATCTCGGCGATGCCGAGCTCGATGTGCTGGCCCTTGGCCGAGAAGTCCCAGGTGAAGGTCGAGGGGATGCGCTCCGCCTTGAACAGGTCGCGCAGTTCCTCCCGGGCGAACAGGCCGCGCCGGTTCACCCAGCCGCCGAGGTTCGTCGAGACGGTGACGTCGGGCGAGGTGGTGACGATGCGCGCCGCGATCGGCGCGTCGGATCGCGCCAGCTCGTTGAGGATCAGCCCGAATCCCGCTTGCGTCGACTGCGTCGGCTGGCGCGGGCATGGGAAGCCCGCCGGCACCGGCAGGCGCGGCGCCGTGCGGAGCCGCGGCCCCTCGGCGAAGAACGGCGCCGCGTCGATGAAGCGGCGCAGCTCGGCGTCCGGCAGCGCCAGCCCCTCGAACGGCTCCCATTCGCGCCCCTCGCGCACGCCCATGCTCTCGCGCAGCAGCGCGGTCTGGGCCGGGGTGAGCAGCCCGGAATGGTTGTCCTTGTGGCCGGCGAGCGGCAGCCCGAAGCCCTTGACCGTGTAGGCGATGAACACGGTCGGGCGATCGTTGTCGGCCGCCTCGAAGGCTCGGATCAGGTTGGTGAGGTCATGCCCGCCGAGGTTGCCCATCAGCGCGGCCAGGGCGGCGTCCGAACGGCGGTCGATCAGCGCCAGCGCGTCGGCGTCGTCGGCGAGGTCCGCTTCGAGGCGGCGGCGCCAAGCCGCGCCGCCCTGGAAGGTCAGGGCCGCGTAGAGCTGGTTCGGCGCGGTGTCGATCCAGGCGCGCAGCCGCGCCCCGCCCGGCTCGCGGAAGGCCGCGTCCATCAAAGACCCGTATTTCAGGACGACGACGTCCCAGCCGAACGAGCGGAAGATTTCCTCGAAACGCGTGTACAGACCCTCGCGGATCACCGCGTCGAGGCTCTGGCGGTTGTAGTCGATGATCCACCAGGTCCGGCGCAGGCCGTGCTTCCAGCCCTCCATCAGGGCCTCGAAGATGTTGCCCTCGTCCATCTCGGCATCGCCGACCAGCGCCACCATCCGGCCTTCCGGCCGGTCGAGGCCCCAGCCGTGGGCGCGGACGTAGTCGCGCACCAGCGACCCGAACAGCGTCTGCGCGACGCCGAGGCCGACGGAGCCGGTCGAGAAGTCCACGTCGTCGGTGTCCTTGGTCCGCGACGGGTAGGATTGCGCGCCGCCGAAGCCGCGGAAGGTCTCCAGCTTCGCGCGGGTCTGGTTGCCGGCGAGATACTGGATCGCGTGGAAGATCGGGCTGGCATGGGGTTTGACCGCGACGCGGTCCTCCGGACGCAGCACCGCGAAGTAGAGCGCCGTCAGGATCGTCGCGAGGGAGGCCGACGAGGCCTGGTGGCCGCCGACCTTCATGCCGTCCGGGTTCGGGCGGAGGTGATTGGCGTTGTGGATCATCCAGGTGGAGAGCCACAGGGCCTTGCGCTCCAGTTCGGTCAGGCAAGGCAGGCGCGGGTCGCTGTGCATCGGTTCGGCCTCTCGGAGATGGACTGAGGATGCCACCACGAACGCGGCAGGAATTGCCAATCTCGGCGTGCCGAGCGCAAATCTTGGCAGGATCCGCTAATCCAGCCGACCTTGGAGGTGAGTTCATGCAGGATCGACAAATCGATGCGATCGACCGGAAGATCCTGGCCGAGCTGCAGCGCGACGGGCGGGTGACGATCCAGGATCTCGCCGGCCGGGTCGGCCTTTCGGCCTCCCCGTGCCTGCGCCGCATCCGGATGCTGGAGGAGGCCGGCATCCTCAAAGGTTACGTGGCACTGGTCGATCAGGCCAAGGTCGGCCTGCCGATCAGCGTGTTCGCCTCGGTGAAGCTCGAGCGCCAGCGCGAGGAGGAACTCGACCGCTTCGCCGAGGCCGTGGCGCGCTGGCCGGAGGTGGTGGAGTGCTACCTGATGACCGGGCGGCACGACTATCTGGTGCGCGTCGTCGTCCCGGATCTCGCCGCCTACGAGCGCTTCCTGAAGGACAAGCTCACCCGCCTCGACGGGGTCGGATCCATCGAGTCGAGCTTCGCCCTGGGCCAAGTGAAGTACACCAACGTGCTTCCGGTCTGACCGCGCGCGGCCGGCGTGGAAGCGAAGGGCTCGGTCGCCGGACCGTCGTCCATCGGACCGGCTTCCCCATGGACCGACCGGGCGGCCTTGCGCCGGGGCGGTTCGGAAGGCCTGTTGCGACCGCCATGGTCCGACAGAACATCATTACCAATCCATCCAGCGGCGCCCGCCCGTGCCGGATGTGGGGGGGCTGAAGCAATCGTCACCCCGTCGGCCAGCGCCGCGGGCGGCGTGGCGCCGTCGCCTTCGACAGGATCGGCTCGGGCGAAGCGACGAAGGGCAACCGCATCGCCCGGATCCGGCAATCTCGGTATTCGAGCAGAATCGGGACCCGTCGAATGCGGACCATCTTCGCGTGAAACGACACCATCGAGGCCTTTTAGGCCGCGCGGACGGCATCTTGCGAGACACCGGCGATCCTCGCGGTGTTCCCGATGGACGTATTCGCTTGGGCCGAAACGGATACATCATCGGCGCCAACCCTAATCCTTTTGCGCGTGCGAACGCGTTCGGCGATGCCCCGTCCCTCCGTGGTCGCGCTGAGGAACGGTCGGCGGAAGACCCCTGAGCCGTGGCCGCGCGCGATGGCCCGCGACGGCGCGTGACAGTGCCGAGGAACCTGCAGGTGAATTTTTCCAATATTCAGCAGCTGTATACGGCCGATAATTGATTGAATTCGCAGTAACTCGATCGCTCTGCTGTCATCCCGACATCTCCCCAAATCATGAAGCCTGATATCCGCCTCCGAGCGATTTTGGGCTAGTCAATAATATAGGCGTTCTGTGAGTTGAATAGAAAAAATACTGCCGCCATGCTTCTCGCGTCGGGGATCAGTTCTCACGAACGGCGATCAAGGCGAATTCAGTAATTCTGAGGTCTCACCATGACAGTGCGAGCGCTGGAAACCATCGCAGCGAACTATCTGCCCCTCACGAAGCCGGATGCGCCGCGCCTGAGCGATCACGTCAGCGAGCTCCAAGAGATCGAGAGATCCTGTTGGTTGAGCAATTATGGGCCGACCAATACGCGACTCGAAGCGGCGATAATCGAGAACGTCTTCGGCGGCGTCGGTTCGTGCCTCACCGTCTGCAATGCAACGAGCGGATTGATGCTGGCGTTGAAGCTGGCCGCCGAACGGTCCGGGCCGACCGCGCGCTACGTCATCATGCCGGCCTTCACGTTTGCGGCGACGGCCCATGCGGCGCTGTGGGCGGGCCTCACGCCGCTGCTGATCGACGTCGATCCGTCGGATTGGTGCGCCTGCCGGATCGCCGAGGACGAGGCCTTGAGGGCCCATGCCGGAGAGGTCGTCGCGATCATGCCGTACGCGACCTTCGGGGCGTGCATCGATCTCGCGCGCTACGATCGCCTGGCGCAGGAACACGGTGTTTCGATCGTGATCGACGCCGCCGCCTCGCTCGGATGCCTCGACCAGCTCGGTCGAGCCTTCGGCACCGGCTCCCCGCACATGATCGTCTATTCGATGCACGGCACCAAGCCGTTCGGCGTCGGCGAGGGCGGACTGATCTACAGCACCGATGCCGAGACGATCGCGCTCCTGCGGAGCATGGCGAATTTCGGCTTCGACAGCGAGCGCTCGGCCGTGCTGCCGGGGATGAACGCCAAGATGTCGGAGGTCGCCGCGCTCGGCGCCCTCGTCCGCCTCGGCGATTTCGAGGAACGCGCTCGGCACAGGCAGATCCTCAGCGCCGCGTATCGCGAGGCGTTGCGCGACTTCTCGATGCAGCAGGCGCCGGGCGAGCGCATCGTCTATCAGTTCATGCCCGTGCTGCTCCCGGTCGGATCGGCCGCGAGCAGGGACGCGATCCGTGCGGACATGGCACGGATGGGCGTCGGCACGGGGAGTTACTTCAGCCCCCATGTCGGGCAGCAGCCCTACTTCCAGCAGCGATGCGCCTTCGGCGCGCTTCCCGTGGCCGATGCGCTCAGCGCGCACGTCGTCTCACTCCCGCTCTCGGATTTCCTCACCGTCGCGGATGTCGGCCGGATCTGCGAGGCGTTTCGCACGGCCTGCGGCGGCCAGGCTCGGGAGCAGGTGGCGTGATGGCCCGGCGTGCGCCGAAGGCGCCGTTTCGCACCACCATCGTCGGCGGCGGCCCGGCCGCGCTCGCGCCCCTCGTCGCGGCCTCGCGAGACGGGCGCCTCGACGAGATCCTCGCCGGCGGCGTCGCCGTCATCGAGGCCGGGCCGATCCTCGGAGCCGGACGCCTGGGGCGCTACGCGATCTGGTCCGACAGCACGGCCGAAACCTTCCTCACCGCGGTCACCGATCACGCCGACCCGCGGCTCGGCCAGCTGGTCGACCATCCCCTGTGCCGGGAGTTGCGGGGCTACGGAAAGGGTTCGCTCCCGCTGGAGAAGGCCGGGGCCCTGATGGTCCTGATCGGCGAGGTCCTCCACAAGGCGATCCTGGATGCCGGGGGGCTGGTCCTCGTCGATCACGAGGCGACGAGCGCCCACCGCGACGCGGACGGGCTGTGGCACACGAAAACCTGCAGCAGGACGATGGGCACGACCTTCGAGGTCGTGTCGGACACGCTGCTCCTCGCCACCGGCGGCGCACAGGATCCGGCGCGGCTGCTCGAGGAGCCGGTCGCGGGCCGGCCGCTCCTGCCGACATTCGCCGGCAAGATCCTGCAATCCGACGATGTCCTGCGACAGGGCGGCACGGAGCGCCTCGCTCGCTTCCTGCTGGGCCGCACCGAGCCGCGAATCGCGATCGTCGGCGGCAGCACGAGCGCGGTCGCAACGGCGGTGCTGCTCCTGAGAACCCTGCCCGAGGAGACGAAGCGGCCCGGCAGCATCCAGATCCTGCATCGGCGCCCGCTGCGGATCTTCTATCCGTCCTCCGAGGCGGCTCTGGCCGACGGCTATACGGAGTTCGAGCCTTGCGACATCTGCCCGGTGAGCGGCTTCGTCTTCCGGTTCGCCGGATTCCGGACCGAATCCCGTGACCTGATCATGAACGTCAGACCCCGTTTCATAATGGGCAGAACAGCTTAGCTATTGGGTGAGCGGCGAGCATCGCGGGCGTTGGGAGAGTGTCTGACGCTCACCCAGGAACCCCGAGGTGGACGCCCGCCGCCCGCGCCGAGCTTGCGCGCGAGAGCTTGCCCTACGCAACCAATCTCAGCGATGCCGAGTGGGCGGTCCTTGCGCCGCTTCTGCCTGCGCCGTCCAGCACAGGCCGCCCATGCCGCCGGCCCCTGCGCGCGGCCTTCGCCGCCATCCTGTACGTCCTGCGGCCAGTATGCTCGTGGCGGCATCGGCCGCGG
>NZ_JAKSXU010000069.1:0-76752 GCF_022829325.1 Methylobacterium sp. J-092
CTCATCTCAAATCCCCTTGGTTGTGATCTGAATTCGGACCGTCGGCGCCGGGCAAGAATCGTGCGCTCGGCACGCGCGCGCGCCGAATGCGATCACGGCCCGCCGGCCGCCGGCTCGCGTGTCCGCCACGTCAGCGGCGAAGTCCGCTCGTAGAGCCAGCGATACTGGGTCGTCATCTGCCGCGTCCGCGTCCAGCGGTAGCCCGCCGCGCCGACGATCATGACGACGATGGCGTCGACCGCATAGTATTGGGCTGACAAAAGCGTGCCGCCGAATAGCGCGAAGTGGATGAATCGCACCGCCGCCGCCACCGCGAGGAGCGCCGGCACGATCTGCCAGAACGGGCGCCATGCCTTGGCCAGGCCGCGGGCGGCCATCCACCCGGCCCAGCCGCCCATCGCGACGGTGACGAGGAGGAAGAGGCCGATCGACTCCTCTTCGTAGATCAGGCCCTGCATCGCGTCAGACCTCCACCGGGGCGCCGTGGCCGCCCTCGAGATAGGCGGCCTTGATCGCGGGGTCGGCGAGCAGCGCCCGGCCGGTGCCGCTCATGGTGATGCGCCCGTTGACCAGCACGTAGCCGCGATGCGCCAGCTTCAGCGCGTGGTAGGCGTTCTGCTCCACGAGGAAGATCGTCATGCCGTCGCGCCGGTTCAGGTCGCGCACCGCGTCGAAGATGCCCTTCACCACCAGCGGCGCGAGCCCGAGCGAGGGCTCGTCGAGCAGCAGGAGGCGCGGCCGGCTCATCAGCGCGCGGGCGATGGCCAGCATCTGCTGCTCTCCGCCGGACATGGTGCCGGCGCGCTGGGTCAGGCGCTCCTTCAGGCGGGGGAACAGGGCGCAGACGCGCTCCAGATCCTGGGCGAAGTACCGCCCGTCGTGGAGCGCGGCGCCCATCTGCAGGTTCTCGTGCACGCTCATGCGCGGGAAGACCCGGCGGCCCTCCGGCGACTGCGCGATCGCGAGCCGCGCGATCTCGTGGGTCGGCAGGCGGGTGATGTCGCGCCCGTCGTAGGTGATGGTGCCTTCGCGCGCCTGCGGCGCCCCGAAGATCGTCATCATCAGGGTCGACTTGCCGGCGCCGTTGGCGCCGATCAGCGTGACGATCTCGCCCTCGGTGACGTCGAGATCGACGCCGCGCAAAGCCGCGACGCTGCCGTAGTAGGTCGAGACGCCGCGCACCGCGAGCAGGGTCTTGGCCGGAGCCTTCCCGGCCGCGAGCGCCCGGGTCTCCTCCACGAGCACGTTGATCCCGGCGACGCTCAAGCCTCGACCTCCAGATGGGTGACGGTGAGGCCGACCTCCGCCTCGACGGCCTCGACCTCCTCGTCCTCGACGCCAAGATAGGCGGCGATGACGCGCGGGTCGGCCCGGACCTCGCCGGGGGTGCCGTCGGCGATCTTCACGCCGTAATCGAGCACGACGACGTGGTCGGAGATCTCCATCACCACGGACATGTCGTGCTCGATCAGCAGCACGGAGGTGTCGTGCGCGTCGCGGATGTGGCGCAGCAGCGCGTTGAGCTCGCCCGATTCGCGCGGGTTGAGGCCGGCGGCCGGCTCGTCGAGGCAGAGCAGCACCGGCTCGGTGCACATCGCGCGGGCGATCTCGAGCCGGCGTTGGGCGCCGTAGGGCAGATCGCCGGCGGGGTCATCGGCCCGCTCGATCAGGCCGATGCGGACGAGCCACTCCTTCGCCCGCTCGATCGCCGCGGCTTCGGCCCGGCGGTAGACCGGCAGGCCGAGCAGCCCGAGCACGGTCATGCCCGACGCCCGCATCAGCGGCGCGTGCTGGGCGACGAGAAGGTTCTCCAGCACCGTCATCCCCTGGAACAGGCGGATGTTCTGGAAGGTGCGCGCGACCCGGCCGATCCGGTTCACGGCATGGTTCGGCAGGCGCTCCAGCAGATGCTTCGAGCCGTCGGCATGGGCGAGCGTCAGCATCCCCTCGGTCGGCTTGTAGAAGCCGGTGATGCAGTTGAAGACGGTGGTCTTGCCGGCGCCGTTCGGCCCGATCAGCGCGGTGATGTCGCCGCGATGGGCCTGGAACGACAGGTCGCCGACGGCCGTCAGCCCGCCGAAGCGCATGGTCAGGTGGTCGACGGTCAGCACGGCGTCGGCGCGGGTGGTCGGCTCGGTCATCAGCCGTGGCCCTCGCTGACATGCGCGCCCGAGATCGCGCGGCGCTCGCCCAGCGCCACCGAGGGCGTTCGCTCCGAGATCAGCCCGCGCGGACGCCAGACCATCATCGCCACCATGGCGAGGCCGAACAGTAGCAGGCGGTACTCGTTCGGGTCGAAGCCCTGGCCGAAGATGGACTTCAGGAAGCCGAGGTTTCGCAGCATCTCGGGGCCGCCGACCATCGCCACCGCGGCGATGGCGACGCCGACCTGGCTGCCCATGCCGCCGAGCACCACGATCGCCAGGATGATCGCGCTCTCCAGGAAGTTGAAGCTCTCCGGGGAGATGAAGCCCTGGCGCACGGCGAAGAACGAGCCGGCGAAGCCGCCGAAGGCAGCGCCGAGGGCGAAGGCCGTCAGCTTCGTCGTGGTGGTGTTGATGCCGAGCGAGCGGCAGGCGATCTCGTCCTCGCGCAGGGCCTCCCAGGCGCGGCCGATCGGCAGCCGCCGCAGCCGCAGCGTCACGACGTTGGTGATCAGGGCCAGCGCGAGGATGAGGTAGTACAGGAACACGACCCGGTGCATCGAGTCGAAGGTCAGCCCAAAGCGGGCGGCGAACCCGTCCTCGCCCGCGGTGAAGGGGATGCCGAAGAAGGTCGCGCGCGGGATCGACGAGATGCCGGCGCCACCGCCGGTGACGTCGACCCAGTTGATCAGGACGAGGCGGATGATCTCGCCGAAGGCCAGCGTCACGATGGCGAGGTAGTCGCCGCGCAGGCGCAGCACGGGGAAGCCGAGCAGCATGCCCCACAGGGCGGCGAACAGGCCCGCGAGCGGCAGGCAGATCCAGAACGACAGGCCGAAGGTGGTGGAGAGCAGCGCGTAGGAGTAGGCGCCGACCGCGTAGAAGGCGACGTAGCCGAGATCGAGCAGGCCGGCGAGGCCGACGACGATGTTGAGGCCCCAGCCGAGCATCACGTAGGTGAGGATCAGGATGCCGAGGTCGATCCAGTAGCGTCCCTCCCCGAGGCTGCCGCTCGCGAGCGCGGCGACGACGGGCAGCGTCAGCGCCACGCCGATGAACAGCCACAGGGCCAGCATCGAGACCCGCTGCCCGGCATTCGGCATGCCGGCGACCGCTTCCGTCGCCTGGGACCGCGACGGCCTGAGCGCGCGGCGGGCGTCGCGGCGCATCAGGACCAATCGCTGCGCGAGGCGGGCCAGGAAGATCGCGGCGCAGAGCCCGGCGACGAGAACCCAGCGCGGCGTCAGCTCGAGCCCGCCGGTGGGGCCGGCATCGGTCCGGAAGCTGACCACGGGCACGCAGAGCGCGAAGGCTCCGAGCGCATAGAGGGCGGCATCCTTCAGGATGCCGGTGAGGCCGTCGGCCCCGCGGGTGGCAGCGGCCATCAGACCTTCTCGACCTCGGCGCGGCCGAGAATCCCCGACGGCATGAAGATGAGCACCACGGCGAGAATCGAGAACGCGGCCACGTCCTTGTACTCGATCGAGAAATAGGCCGACCAGAACGTCTCGATCAGCCCGATGATCAGGCCGCCCAGCACCGCGCCCGGCAGCGAGCCGATGCCGCCCAGCACCGCGGCAGTGAAGGCCTTCACGCCGGGCACGAAGCCGTCGGAGAAGGAGACCACGCCGTAATACATCAGGTAGAGCACGCCCGCGACGGCCGCGAGCGCGGCGCCGAGCACGAAGGTCAGCGAGATCGTGCGGTCGACGTCGATGCCCAGCAGCGCCGCCATCTTGCGGTCCTGCTCGCAGGCGCGCTGCGCCCGGCCGAAGGGCGTGCGTTGGACGAGGTACCAGAAGCCGGTGAGCAGCACCGCGGTCACCGCCATGATCAGGCACTGCTTGTAGGATAGGAACACCTGGAACCCGTCGGTCTCGAACAGGGTGATCCCGCCCGAGAGCATCGGCGGCAGCGGCTTGTTGCGCGCGCCCTGCGTCACCTGGACGAAGTTCGAGAGGAAGATCGAGACCCCGATCGCCGAGATCAGCGGCGCCAGCCGGAACGACCCGCGCAACGGCCGGTAGGCGACCCGCTCGATCGCCCAGCCCCAGAGCGCGGTCAGCACCATCGAGACGACGAGCACGATCAGGAAGGCCAGGGCGATCGAGGAGACGCCGAGCCAGGCGGTGAGGATCAGGAAGCCGATCAGCGCGATGAAGCTCGACACCATGAAGACGTCGCCGTGCGCGAAGTTGACCATGCCGATGATGCCGAACACCATCGTGTAGCCGATCGCGATCAGGCCGTAGATCGACCCGAGCGTCAGCCCGTTGATCAACTGCTGTACGAAGACATCCATCGCGTGTCCGTCTCTCTCGCCCGCGGCCGGCGGCGCATGGCGTATGGGGCAAGGCCGGGCAGGGCAAGTCCTGAACCGGCAGATCCCGGACGCGCAAGTCCCGTACCGCACGAGCGGCGCCGCCGCCACACCGTGCGACGCCCCTCAACCGCAACCGGCCGCGCCCGTGCCGGAGCATAGCCCTCGGCGCGACGAAAACGCCACGCCGGAAAATTCAATCCCCGCGAAAAACAAAAGTCGCGGACCCACGGATTAAGCCGTCCTGGCCGCTTGCGCATGGCGCGCTTCCTGCTTCACATTCGTTAACGCGAAGTCTCGTGCCGGCTCGCTTTCGCCCAGGAGTTCCCGATGACAGGTTCGCGGCTGACCACCTTGATCTTCGTCGGGATGCTGCTCGGCATCGTCGTCGGATACCTGTGCAGCATCACCTGGCCGGACCCGCAGACCTCCAAGGAGATCGCCGGCTACATCGCGCTGATCAGCGACATCTTCCTGCGGCTGATCAAGATGATCATCGCCCCGCTCGTGTTCTCGACCCTCGTCGTCGGCATCGCCCATCTCGGCGACACCGCCAGCGTCGGCCGCGTCGGCGGCAAGGCGCTGTTGTGGTTCGTCGGCGCCTCGTTCTGCTCGCTGATGCTCGGCCTCGTGCTCGTCAACATCATGCAGCCCGGCCACAACCTGAACCTGCCGCTGCCCGACGTCGGCGCCGGCACCGGCCTCAAGGCGGCCTCGCTGTCGCTGAAGGAGTTCGTCACCCACCTCGTGCCCAAGAGCGCGGTCGAGGCGATGGCCAACAACGAGATCCTGCAGATCGTCGTGTTCTCGATCTTCTTCGGCGTGGCGCTCGCCGCGCTCGGCGAGAAGGGCGCGTTCCTGGCCAAGGGCATCGAGGGCCTCGCCGACGTGATGCTCAAGGTCACCGGCTACGTGATGCTGTTCGCCCCCGTCGCGGTGTTCGCGGCGATCGCGGCGACGATCACCACGCAGGGCATCGGCGTGCTGGTGACCTACGGCAAGTTCCTGGTCGAGTTCTACATCGGGCTGGGCGTGCTCTGGGGCGCGCTCATGGGCGTCGGCTTCCTGCTGCTCGGCGGAGCCGGGATCAAGCGGCTGTTCAACCTGATCAAGGAGCCGTTCGTGCTCGCCTTCTCGACCGCGTCGAGCGAGGCGGCCTACCCGAAGATGCTGACCAACCTCGAGCAGTTCGGCGTGCCCAACCGCATCACCTCGTTCGTGCTGCCGATGGGCTACTCGTTCAACCTCGACGGCTCGATGATGTACTGCACCTTCGCGGTGATGTTCATCGCACAGGCTTACAACATCCCCCTCACCTGGGGTCAGCAGCTAACGATGCTGTTCCTGCTGATGGTGACCTCGAAGGGCATGGCCGGCGTGCCGCGCGCCTCGCTCGTCGTGATCTCGGCGACGCTGACGCAGTTCAACATCCCCGAAGCCGGGCTGCTGCTGATCATCGGCATCGACCAGTTCCTCGACATGGGCCGCTCGGCCACCAACGTGCTCGGCAACAGCATCGCCACCGTGGCGGTCGCCAAGTGGGAGGGGCAGCTCTCGACGAGCGACCAGCGCCTCGACCACGTCGGCGCCGTGGCGGCGGCCGAGTAGGCGGTCGTCCGATCCGGGGCCGGCCGCCGGTCCCGATCCCTTCCCGCTGCCCGGATCAGGAGTTTCGCGATGGCGTCAGGCACGGTGACGGCGGCGTTGGCGGCGGGGCTGCTGGCGATCGCGGGGCCTGCGGGCGCGGTCGACGTTCTCACCGGCTCCCTGAAGACCATCGCCGCGAAGGGCGAGGTGGTGATCGGCTATCGCACCAGCTCGGTCCCGTTCTCCTTCGTCGAGGGCAAGCAGGCCGACGGCAGCCCGCGCCCGATCGGCTACGCGATCGACCTCTGCGGCGAGATCGTCGACGAGATCGGCCGCGAGACCGGACGCACCGACCTGAAGGTGCGCTACGAGCCGGTGACCTCCGAGACGCGGTTCGCGGCGGTGTCCGGCGGCAAGGTCGATCTCGAATGCGGCTCCACCACCGCCAACGCCGAGCGCCGCCGCACGGTCGCGTTCTCGCCGGTGACCTTCATCAGCGCGACGAAGCTCCTCGTGGCCCGGGCCTCGCCGATCGCGTCCTATCGCGACCTCGGCGGCAAGAAGGTCGTGGTCACCGCCGGCACCACCAACGAGGCCGCCGTCCGCGACATCCTCGCCAAGCTCAAGCTGCAGGCCGAGATCCTGAGCGGAAAGGACCACGCGGAATCCTACGCCATGGTCAAGGACGGCCGCGCCGACGCCTTCGCCACCGACGACATCCTGCTCTACGGCCTGATCGCCAACGATTCCGCCGACGGCGCGAAGTACACGGTGCTGCCGGACAAGCTGTCGTTCGAGCCCTACGGCATCATGTTCCGCAAGGACGACCCGGAGCTGGCGGGCGCCGTCGCCGCGACCTTCGCGCGGTTGGCCGAAAGCCGCGAGCTGCGCTGGACCTACGAGCGCTGGTTCCTCAAGCGCCTGCCGAACGGCGAGCGGCTGAACGTGCCGATGTCCAACGACCTGCACACCAGCTTCCAGCTGATCGGGCTGGAGGATTGACGCGGCCTCGATGGCGGCTGGTCGCGTCGTCATTCACCGACGCGAGCGAACGAACGAGATGCGGGCACCTTTTCCGTCCAGGCTGACGTTGCGAAGAAATGACACGTGTCTCCCCTCCCCCCTCTGCGGGGGAGGGTGGCCCGCGCAGCGGGTCGGGAGAGGGGAGCGCGCTGTCCGGATACGGCGCTCCCCTCTCCCGACCCTCGCTGACGCGAGGCCCACCCTCCCCCGCAGGGGGGGGAGGGAAGGCGCGCTCTTCAGCGACCGTTTGTGATGTGCGACTATCGTAGGCGTGATGGGCCTGGGGCTTCTCGCCGTTCGAACCGGCACACGCGGACGCGTCAGGGCTCTCTCGAAGACCATGGCGCGTCTTCAATTATCGCGACGCGCGCGACGCAAGCTCACCCCTGCCCGGCCTCGGCCTTGCGGTACTCGCGCCCGTGCTCGCAGTAGCCCTCGACGATGCGCACCATCATCGCGCGCTTGTCGGCATCGAGCGGGCCGAGGATGCGGGCTGGGCGGCCGCCCCAGAGATAGCCGCCCTCGAGCAGCTGGCCGGGATCGGTGGTGGCCCCTGCGGCGAGCATGACGTCGTCGGCGATCACCGTGCCGGGCGCGACCGTCGCGCCGATGCCGATCAGCGAGCGGGCGCCGATGCGGCTGTCGCCGATGCGGACGTTGTGGCCGATCGTGGTGTCGCGGCCGATGACGACGCCCTCCCCTCGGGTGCGGATCACCGTGTTGTCCTGGATGTTGGTGTCGGCGCCGACCACGATCGGCCCGACCTCGGCATGGAGGTCGCACGAGAACAGCACGCTCGATCCGGCGCCGAGCCCGACGCGGCCGCGGATGCGGGCCGTGCTGGCGACGTAGACCGTCTCGTCGACCTCGGGCGGGTCGCCGGCGGCGACCGCGGCCGGATCGCCCGCGGCCTCGCGCAGGCGCTCGGCGCGCTCGTCGATCTCGGCCCGATCGATCGGGCGCTGCGGCTTGGCCGGGCTGCCGGCGTAGACGAAGCCGCCGGCGAGCTGGGCGCGCGGAAACACCGTCGCGCCGGCCTCGATCACGACGCCGTCGCCGACGCTCGCCCCGTCGAGGATCACCACGTCGTCCTCGATCACCACGTCGGACCCGACCGTGCAGGCATGAACCACGCTGTTGCGCCCGACCGTGACCCGGTCGCCGACGCGGGTGCCGTGGGTGAAGGTCGCGATGTGGACGGTGGAGCGGTGGCCGAGCCAGAACCGGTCGCCGAGCGTCACCGGCTGCCCGTCGGCGCGGATCACGCCGTCGTCGCCGATCCAGGCCTGGCTGCCGAGGCGGACGGCGCCGATCGCCGTGCTGCCGCGCCCGCACCAGACAGGGCGGCTCGCGAATTCCGGCAGGACGCCATCGTAGGGCAGGATCAGTTCAGGCGTCACGTCTTCGTCCTTCGGCGCGGATCGGCCGCCCCCCGCGGGGAGCGGGCCGATATGCCATATAGGCGCAGGCGGTGGCCGAGTCAGGCGCAAGCGTGTTTCGTCGTCACGCCGCCGTCACCCGCGTCGCCGCGATGAGAGACCGATGCCCGCTGCTTCCCTGCCCTCCGTCAGCATCCAGGCCGAGCCCTTCGACGTCGCCGCCGAGATCGACGCGCTGAACGCGCAGCTCGCCGGTCGCGCCGGCGCGGTCGTCACCTTCACCGGCCTGTGCCGCGACGAGGGCGGCCGGCTGACGGCGCTGGAGCTCGAGCATTATCCCGGCATGGCCGAAGCCGAAATCGGGCGCGTGGCGGCGGCAGCCGAAGCGCGCTGGCCGCTCCAGGCGGTCCGGGTGATCCATCGCTACGGCCGCGTCGCGCCGGGCGCGGGCATCGTGCTGGTGCTCACCGCATCGAGCCACCGCGTCGCGGCCTTCGAGGCGGCGAGCTTCCTGATGGACTACCTCAAGACGCGCGCCCCGTTCTGGAAGCGCGAGCATCTCGTCGACGGGACCACCGGCGGTTGGGTCGAGGCGGCGGAGGCGGACGACGCGGCCGCCGCGCGCTGGGCCGCGATCCTCGGTGCAGAGGCGGCGCCCGAGGGTTGACCCGGGCGGCGCGGGGGCGCTCGTGAGCGCCGACGCCGCACCAGTTTCGAAGGACGACATGGCCGAACCCAAGACCGAAGCGTTCGCCGGGCCCGTCGGCCCCTGGCGAGGGACGCTGCCGCTCGCCGCATCCGGCATCGCGGTGGTGTCGTTCGTGGCGCTGCTGGCGCTGGCCTGGATGTCGGTGGCGACGCTGTTCCTGGTCTTCGCCGGGGTGCTCCTCGGCGTCTTCCTCGACGGGCTGACCCGTGGCCTCGGCCACGTCCTGCCCCTGCCCCGCGGCCTGCGGCTGACGATCGCCAGCCTCGCGGTCGCGGCGGCGGCCATCGGCCTGATCGGCTTCGGCGGCGCGACCGTGGTGCAGCAGGGGCGCGACCTCGGCCAGACGATCAAGAGCCAGGCGGGCACGGTCACGTCGTGGCTGTCGTCCTACGGCATCGACCTGCCGATCCTCGACTCCGTCGGCGGGCCGGACGGCAAGGGCAAGGACGAGAAGCCCGCGCCCAAGGACGACGACAAGAAGCCGGAAGGCCTCGGCGGCCTCGCCTCGAGCGCGATCAAGAGCCCGGGCTCGCTCCTGTCGGATGCGGGCAACGTTCTGGGCCCGGCGGCGGCGGTGATCATCGGGCTGTTCAGCGCGCTCGGCAACGTGCTGGTGATCGTCTTCCTCGGCCTGTCCTTCGCCGCCGATCCGGCGAGCTACCGCGACGGGGTGCTGCGCTTCATCCCGCCCAGGAAGCGCGATCGCTGGTCGAAGGTGCTCGACGGGGCCGGCGAGACCCTGCGGCATTGGCTGTTCGGCCAGCTTATCACGATGACGGTGATCTTCCTGTGCATCTGGGGCGGCCTCGCCTTCCTCGGCATCGGCGGCTCGCTGATTCTCGGGCTCCAGGCCGGCCTGCTGGCCTTCGTGCCGACGGTGGGTCCGCTCGTCGCCGGCGTGATCATCCTGCTGGCGAGCCTCGCCTCGGGGGTGAACGCGCTGCTCGGCGCGCTCGGCGTCTACCTGCTGGTGCAGTGCCTGGAGAGCTACGGGCTGACGCCGTTCATCCAGAAGCGCGCCCTCGACATCCCGCCGGCGACGATCTTCGCCGGGCAGCTCGTGCTCGGCGTGATCTTCGGCCTGTGGGGCATCGCGCTGGCCCTGCCGATGATGGCGGTGATCAAGGTGCTGCTGGAGCAGCTCTACGTCGAGGACACGCTCGGCGAGGACGCCACCGTCTGACGCGCTGTGGGCGCCCTACCGTTCCAGAGCGCCCTCGATCATCGCGGCGACGGCGAGGGCCCGCCCGTCGTCGCCGAACCGGGCGATCACCTGCACGCCGACGGGCAGTCCGTCCCCCGGCACCGGCACGTTCACGCAGGGCACGCCCATCAGCGTCCACAGGCGGTTGAAGCGGGCGTCGCCCGTCGAGGCCAGCGTCCGCGGCGCGAAGCCGGGGGCCGAATAGGTCAGGATCGCGTCGAAATCCGAGAACAGCGTCTTCAGCAGGCGCCGCGCCCGGTGCGCCTTGCGGCGGGCGTCGTCGTAGGCGGCCGCGTCGAGCCCCTGCGCGGCGTCGAGCTGCGGACCGAGCCGCGGGCTCAGGGCGTCGCGATGGTGGGCGTATTCCCAGGCCAGCGCCTGGCGCGCCTCGAAATCCTGGATCGTCCCGTGGCTCTCGAACGCCGCGGCGAACTCCGCCGGCAGCGCGAAGTCGCGCACCAGCGCGCCCGCGCGCTCGGCCGCCTGCCGCGCACGGTCGAGCGCTCCTTGCGCCTCGGGCGCCGGGGCTTCGGCGTAGTCCTGCGTCACGACCATGACCCGCGGCGTGCCGGGCGCGGTGCCGCTGAGGTCGATCGCCGGACGGCCGGCGATCAGCGCCAGCGCGTGGGCGACGTCGCCGATGCCGGCCCCGAACAGGCCGAGCGTGTCGAGGGCCCACGAGAACGTCTTCACGCCCACCGTCGGCAGCAGCCGGAACGACGGCTTGATCGCGGCGCAGCCGCAGAAGCTCGCCGGCCGGATCACCGAGCCGCCGGTCTGGGTGCCGAGGGCCAACGGGAGCATCCCGGCCCCGACCGCGGCGGCGGAGCCCGCCGAGGAGCCGCCGGGCGTGTGATTCGAATCGTGCGGGTTCGTGGTCTCGGTCGGGTCGACGCTGGCGAAGGGCGAGGTCGTGGTCTTGGCCAGCGCCACCGCGCCCAGCGCCTGGAGCCGCATGACGATGGCGGCGTCGGCCTTCGGGCGCCAGCCGTCGTAGATCGGCGAGCCCATCTGCGTCGGCATCGCGGCGGTGTCGATGATGTCCTTGACGCCCACCGCGATCCCGGCGAGCGGCCCGGCATCGGTGACGGCGGGCGCGGCATCGGTGACGACGGTGGCGCGCACCACCGGATCGCGCGCGAGGATCGCCTCCTGCGACAGGCGGATCGCGCCCTCCGGCGTGAGGGTGCCGGCTTCGATGCGGCGGCGCAGGTCGACCAACGAGAGCATCACGCGTCCTTGACTTGAGGGCCCATCGCGAAGGCCGCCGGTTTCGGGGCGGGTCCGACGACGACCGCCGCGGGCGCCGGTGCAGGTTTCGTGCGCGGATGCGCGAAGGCCCGGCCGGCGGTGCCGGGGGCGTAGCACGCGCAAGGCCCCGCCGCGACGGCGGCAGCGTTAGCATCGCGTTTACGCGTCCGTGATCATTCTCCGCGTCATGTGGCGTAGCGTTCTCGCATTCTCCGCCCTTGCGCTGTTCGGCGCGGGGCTCACCGGCTGTGCGATCAACAAGTTTGAGCGCCGCGACGCCTGGCGCGACCAGGCGGAGCAGGTGTGCCTGGCCAAGAAGCTCGTCGAGCCGACCGAGTTCGTCGTCCCGTCCAAGGAGATCGACGGGCCCGGCCCCTGCGGCATGACGCAGCCGTTCCGGGTGACGCGGCTCGGCGGCGGCGCCGTGGTCCTGAAGCAGCGCATGACGCTCGGCTGCCCGGCGCTCGCGGAAGCCGAAGCCTGGCTCGCCGACACGATCCAGCCGGCGGCGAACCTGTATTTCGGCCAGCCGGTCGCCGAGATCAACGCCGGCTCCTACGCCTGCCGCGGGCGCAACAACCAGGTCGGCGCCAAGCTGTCCGAGCATTCCTTCGGCAACGCCATCGACGTGATGTCGTTCAAGCTCGCCGACGGCTACGTCATCACCGTCAAGGGTGGCTGGCGCGGCACGGAGGCCGAGCAGGGCTTCCTGCGCGAGGTCTTCATCGGAGCCTGCCAGCGCTTCACCACCGTGCTGGCGCCCGGATCCAACGTGTTCCACTACGACCACATCCACGTCGACCTGGCGCGCCACGACCCGCGCGGGCTGAAGCGGATCTGCCAGCCGCTGATCAAGTTCACGCCACAGCTCGGCTCGGACAGCCCGCGGCCGATGTCCCGCCCCCGCCCGCCCGAGCGCCAGCCGGCGCCGCCGCAGGCCCCGGTGGATATCGAGGAGGACGATCCCTACGGCGCGACGCCGATGTCCCGGGCCGCCAGCCCGACACAGGTCGCCCGCGCGCCCGCCCGGCCGGCGGCGCCCTCGGCCTACGCCTCGGCCCCGGCGCCGCGCCCGCTTCCGTCACGTCCCGCGCCCCGCGTCGCGGCGGCCTTGCCGGAGGAGGACGTGGGTGGCGGTTCCGAGGAGCCGCTCTCGCTCGCCGCGCCCGGGCTGGCGTCGGGGCCGATCTACTGAGCGTCACCCGGCCGGCGGGTGTGCCTCCCGTGCGCCACCGGCCCGCGAAAGCGTGGCCGGACGGGTCGTCCGGCTTGACTTGAGCGTGCCCCGGGCCATCGTCCCCGGATGCAGGACAACACGCGGAAAGCACCCGCCATGCGCTCGAACGCCGTCTCCGTCGCTTTGGGCGTCGGCCTCATCCTCGCCGGCTGCCTGCAGCCGGCCTTCGCCCGCTCGGCGCGGGAGGACATCGAGCCTTCCGAGGAGCGCGCCTTCCCCTTCGACGCCAACATCCCGGCCTGCCAGGATTCGAGCGTGCTGGAGAAGGTCTCGACGCAGTTCGCCGAGAAGGAGGCGAAGTTCTGGAACTCGTCCCTGACGATCGTAGCCTACGACACGATCGAGCGGACGGCGTGGCGACCGTGGGGCCTCGATTTCATCCCACGTCGATTCTGCACCGCGACCGCGACCACCTCGGACGGCGTCCGCCGCAAGGTCGACTACTCCGTGCGCGAGAGCCTCGGCATCATCGGCGCGACCTGGGGCGTCGAGCTCTGCGTCCACGGCCTCGACCGCGACCTGAGCTACGCCTACGCCACCGCCTGCCGCATGGCGCGCCCGTGACGCGCGCCGGCCTCGCCCTGGCGGCCCTGCTGGCCGCCGGAAGCGCGCAGGCGCAGGATTACGGCGGCTTCGGCCGCGGCGACGACACGCCCGGCGGCTTCGACCTCTACGTCCTGGCCCTGTCCTGGTCCCCGACCTACTGCGAGACCGCCGGCCAGCGCGACGACCGCCAATGCGCCGCCGGGCGCGGCCTCGGCTTCGTCGTGCACGGGCTGTGGCCGCAATACACCCGCGGCTACCCGCAGAACTGCTCGGCCGTGCAGCGCTCGCCGACGCCGCAGGCCATGGAGGTCGCCGGCCAGGTCTACCCGAGCGAGGGGCTCGCCCGCTACGAGTGGCGCAAGCACGGCACCTGCTCCGGCCTCGACCCGACCGCCTACTTCAACGCCGCCCGCACGGCGCGCCTGGCGGTGACCATCCCCGACGACCTCAAGACCTCGGGTTCGGAGCGCCGCCTGGCGCCGATCGAGATCGCGCGGCAGTTCGTGACCGCGAACCCCGGCTTGCGGCCGGACATGATGGCGGTGTCCTGCGCCCGCGGGCAGCTCCAGGACGTGCGGATCTGCTTCACCAAGGACCTGCGCGGGTTCGCCGCCTGCCCGGAGGTCGCGCGCGGCAATTGCCGCGCGCCCGAGATCACGGTCGGCGCCGCGCGCTGAGCCTTTTAGGCGGATTCGGGGTCCGACGGCTGGACCCGGGCCGCCGGATCCGCTTGATCGTCCGTCATGAACTATCGCCACGCCTTCCATGCCGGCAACTTCGCGGACGTGCTCAAGCACCTCTTGCTGACGCGGGTGCTCGCGCATCTCGGCCTCAAGCCGGCGCCCTATCGGGCGATCGACACCCATGCGGGCCTCGGCTTCTACGACCTTACCGCCGAAGAGGCCGGGCGCACCGCCGAGTGGATCGACGGCTGGGGACGCCTCGACGACCCGTTTCCGCAGGCCGTGGAGGACCTGCTCGCCCCCTACCGCGCCGCGGTCGCCGCGGTCCGGGCGCGCCACGGCGCCACCACCTATCCCGGCTCGCCGGCGCTGATCCGCGAGTTCCTGCGGGCCGAGGACCAGGGCGTGTTCGTCGAGCTGCATCCCGAGGACCACGCGGTGCTGCGCGAGCGCTTCAACGGTCACGCCCGCACCAAGGTGCTGCACCTCGACGGCTGGACCGCCCTCAACGCGATGATCCCGCCGCCCGAGCGCCGCGGGCTCGTCCTGATCGACCCGCCCTACGAGGTGCCGGGCGAGATCGACCGGCTCGGCGCCCATCTGGCCCGGGCGGTGGCGAAGTGGCCGACCGGCGTGTTCCTGGCCTGGTACCCGATCAAGAACCTCGCCGCCGTCGACCGCATGGTCGCCGCGCTGGACGGCGCCCTGACCCGCCCGGCGCTACGGCTCGACCTGATGATCGACCGGCCCGACGACACGCGGCTCACCGGCAACGGCCTGATCGTGGTCAATCCGCCTTGGCGCCTGGCGGAGGAAGCCGCGCTGTTCATGCCGGCCTTGGCCGAGCGCCTGGCCCGCGGCGCGTACGGCGCGTTTCGCTGCGAGGCGATCGGGACGGTTGCTTGAAGTCCGTCGGATCCGCCCCGCATCCGAGACCACACCTCATCCCGAGGTACCGCAGCGACGCGGAACCCTCCAAGGCGCCCTCCAGAGGCCGCCGAGCGGTCCGGAGGCCTCCTTCGAGGACCGATCGCGCGGCTACCTCAGGATGAGGAGGAAGATGGGATCGACCGGCATCGACCTCACGCATGCGCCAGGATCGCCAGCAGCAGCAATGCGATGATGTTGGTGATCTTGATTGCCGGGTTCACCGCGGGGCCGGCGGTGTCCTTGTAGGGGTCGCCGACGGTATCGCCGGTGACGGCCGCCTTGTGCGCGTCCGAGCCCTTGCCGCCGTGATGGCCGTCCTCGATGTACTTCTTCGCGTTGTCCCAGGCGCCGCCGCCCGAGGTCATCGAGATCGCCACGTAGAGGCCGGTGAGGATCACGCCGAGCAGGCTCGCGCCGACCGTGGCGAAGGCCTGGGACTTGCCCGCGACGAGCTGGATCGCGAAGAACAGCACGATCGGCATCAGCACCGGCAGCAGCGAGGGCACGATCATCTCGCGGATCGCCGCCCGCGTCAGCATGTCAACGGCGCGGCCGTAATCCGGCCGGTCGGTGCCGGCCATGATCCCCGGCTTCTCCCGGAACTGGCGGCGGACCTCCTCGACCACGGCGCCGGCCGCCCGGCCCACGGCCGTCATCGCCATGCCGGCGAACAGGAACGGGATCAGCCCCCCGATCAGCAGGCCGACGACGACGTAGGGGTTGGACAGCGAGAAATCGACCGTGACGCCCTTGAAGAAGCGGTACTGCGTGTCGCTGGCGTTGGCGATGAAGTAGTCGAGGTCCGAGGTGTAGGCCGCGAACAGCACCAGCGCCCCGAGGCCGGCCGAGCCGATCGCGTAGCCCTTGGTGACCGCCTTGGTGGTGTTGCCGACGGCGTCGAGGGCGTCGGTGGACTTGCGGACCTCGGAGGGCAGGCCCGCCATCTCGGCGATGCCGCCGGCATTGTCGGTGACCGGGCCGAAGGCGTCGAGCGCCACGATGAAGCCGGCGAGCGCCAGCATCGCCGTGACCGCGATGGCGATGCCGAACAGCCCCGCCAGCGCATAGGTGGAGATGATGCCGCCGACGATCACGAGGGCCGGAAGCGCGGGCGATTCGAGCGAGACCGCGAGGCCCTGGATCACGTTGGTGCCGTGCCCGGTGACCGAGGCGTCGGCGATCGACTTCACCGGGCGGAAGTTCGTGCCGGTGTAGTACTCGGTGATGACCACGATCAGCGCGGTGATCGCGAGGCCGATCACCGCGCAGCCGAGCAGCCCGCCCGACGTGAAGCTGACGCCGGTGGAGGTGGTGAAGCGCGTCGCGAAACCGCCGAACAGGGCGAGGTTGACGGCGGCGATGGCCCCGACCGAGAGCACGCCCGCGGTGATCAGGCCCTTGTACAGCGCCCCCATGATCGACTGGTTCGACCCGAGCCGCACGGCGTAGGTGCCGGCGATCGAGGTGAGGATGCAGGCCGAGCCGATGGCCAGCGGATAGATCATCATCGCCTCGAGCACGTTGCGGCCCGCGACGTCGACCTGCCCGCCGAAGAAGATCGCCGCGAGCACCATCGTGGCGACGACGGTGACGGCGTAGGTCTCGAACAGGTCGGCCGCCATGCCGGCGCAATCGCCGACGTTGTCGCCGACGTTGTCGGCGATGGTGGCGGGGTTGCGCGGGTCGTCCTCCGGGATCCCCGCCTCGACCTTGCCGACGAGGTCGCCGCCGACGTCGGCGCCCTTGGTGAAGATGCCGCCGCCGAGGCGGGCGAAGATCGAGATCAGAGAGGCGCCGAAGCCGAGCGCGACGAGCGCGTCGATGACCTCGCGGCTGGCCGGCGGCAGGCCGGCCCCGCGGGTGAGATAGAGGTAGTAGAAGGCGACGCCGAGCAGCGCGAGCCCCGCGACCAGCATGCCGGTGACGGCGCCCGACTTGAACGCGACCTCGAGGCCGCCGCCGAGCGACGTCGAGGCCGCCTGCGCCGTGCGCACGTTGGCACGCACCGAGACGTTCATGCCGATGAAGCCGGCCGCCCCGGACAGGACCGCGCCGATTAGGAAGCCGATGGCGACCTTGATCCCGAGGAAGAAGGCCAAAGCCGCGAACAGCACGACGCCGACGAGGCCGATGGTGGCGTATTGGCGCTTGAGGTAGGCCTGCGCGCCCTCGGCGATCGCGGCGGCGATCTCCTGCATGCGCTGCGTGCCGGCGTCCCGTCTCATCACGTCGTTGATCGTCACGATGCCGTAGGCGACGGCGCACAGCCCGCCCAGGATGATCAGCAGCAAAGCGGTCATGCACCCGTCCCTTGTTCTCGTGATGCCTGGCGTCGGCTTGATGTTGTCGAGCTTGGCCCTTGGGCCCGGACGAACGGCTCGGATTCGGCATTCCTTCCCAGAAGTGCGAGACTTGATTGCCAAACTTCGCGGTCGAGCGCAAACGCCACTTTTGTATTTCGACACGAGATCTTGCTGCAACGCAGCAATGAGCATTGAATTCTGATTTGCGGCCTGCCCGCTCATCGTTGGCCGGGTTTTGTGCGTGGTGCGATCCGGACCCCGCGACGCGCGGCGGGATGCACGTTTACCGGCCGTTAACCATGACGAACACTACCTTCGGTTGCATCAACGAAGGGTGCTCGACGATGAGTGGCGATCAGGTGGCGAAGCTCGCAGCGACGATCGAGGTGCTGACGAACGCGGTGCAGTTCTTGGTGGCGGAACGTGTCAGCATGCAGCCGCCGTCCGTGCACGGCGCGCTGCTTCAGGTCCTCCAGCGCTCGCTCTCCGCCCCGGCGGAGCGGGACGATGCGCATCCCGGCGGCACGGCGGTGCAGCGGGCCGAACTCGCCCATTGGACGCCGGTCATCGCCGCCACCATGATCGACGACGTCCGGCGCCAGCTCGGCCGCGAGCCCGAGGGCTCGCCGCACGACACGGCGCCTCAGGCCCGGACGGTCTCCGAGACCTTCTCAGAAATGGCTGAACGCGCCCGCCGCGAAAACGCGCGTGGCTCCGTCGACACCCTGAAAGCCGGGCCGTCCGCTGCCTGAGGCGACGGTGCCGAGGACCGCGACCGGCACGCCCGCGAGCGAGGCCGCCTGGCGGAACGCGTCGAGGTCGTCGGGCGCCACGGTGCAGAGGATCTCGTAATCGTCGCCGCCGGTGATGGCGACGTCGAGCAGGTCGGGCCTCCCATCGACGACGCGGGCGGCGGCTTGCGAGAGCGGGACGGCCGCGGTGTCGATCGTCGCCGTCGCGCCGGCACCGGCCAGCATCTTGGCGAGGTCGCCGGCGAGCCCGTCGGACACGTCCATCGCCGCGGTCGCGAAGCGCAGCACCGCGGCGGCGAGGGCCAGCCGCGGCCGCGGGTGCAGGTAGCGGTCGGCCAGATGGCTGCGCGATGCGCCATCGAGCGCCCGGACCCATTCGGCATCCGGCTCGAGCCGCATCCGCAGGCCGAGCGCCGCGTCGCCGATGGTGCCGCTGACGCAGATCCGGTCGCCGACCCGCGCCGTGGTACGGCGCACGATGCGCCCCGCGGGGACTTCGCCGATCGCGGTGATGCCGATCAGCGCCGGACCGCCCGACCGCACCGTGTCGCCGCCGAGCAGCGGGCAGCCGGACGCCCGGCTCGCCTGCCCGAGCCCTTCGGCGAAGGCGGCGAGCCACGCCTCGGTCCAGTCCGCCGGCAAAGCCAGCGTGAGCAGGAAGCCGCGCGGCGCGGCGCCCTTGGCGGCGATGTCGGAGAGGTTCACCCCGAGCGCCTTGCGCGCGAGCGAGCCGGGCGGGTCGTCGGGAAAGTAGTGGACGCCGGAGACGATCGCGTCGGCGGTGAGCACGAGGTCGTGGCCGGGGCTCGGCGCGAGGCTCGCCGCATCGTCGCGCAGGCCGTCGGCGCCGGGGCCGGCGAGCGGCGCGAAGTAGCACGCGATCAGCGCGTCCTCGGTCGGGCGCGATGCGCTCACCGGACGCTCACCCCTGCTTGGCGCCGGCCAGTTCCGCCGCGCGGGTCTGGCGCGCGACCTTGTCGAGGACGGCGTTGACCATGCCCGGCTCGTCGCCGGTGTAGAAGCTGTGGGCGACGTCGACGTATTCCGAGATGGCGGCGCGGGCCGGAACGTCGCGGCGGAACATCAGCTCGTAGGTGCCGGCGCGCAGGATGGCGCGCAGCACCACCTCGATGCGCTTGAGCGGCCAGCCCTGGCTCAGCGCCTGGTCGATCTGCGGATCGATCGCGCGCTGCTCCTCCACCACGCCGCGCAGCAGGTCGCGGAAGAAGGCCGGCTCGGCCGCCGGGTGCAGCACGCCGTCGATCTCCTTGCCGAGCCAGAAGGTCTCGAACTCGGCGAGCGCGTCGAGCACGCCCTTGCCGGAGATCTCCATGTCGTAGAGCGCCTGCACCACGGAGAGCCGGGCGCCGCTGCGCGGATTGATCTTGGTCATGATCGTCAGGCTCTCATGCAGCGGCGGCCGCGCGTTTGAGCGCCAGCACCGCGAGTGCCGCCTCGGCCGCGCCGCCGCCCTTGTTCATCTCGGAGACGCGGGCACGGGCCTGGGCCTGAGCCTCGTTCTCCACCGTCAGGATGCCGTTGCCGAGCGGCAGGCGCAGGTCGACGGACAGGTCCATCAGCGCGCGCGCGCTCTCGCCGGCGACGATGTCGTAATGCCCGGTCTCGCCGCGGATGACGCAGCCCAGAGCCACCACGGCGTCGTAGGGCGTGCCGGCCGTCTCGGCCGCTGCGAGCAGGATCGCCACCGTCGCCGGGATCTCGAGCGCGCCCGGCACCGTCACGACCGTCGCCTCGGCCTCGGCCGCCGCGATGGCGGCGCGGGCGCCTTCGAGCAGGTCGTCGGACAGGCCGTCGTAGAAGCGCGCCTCGACCACGAGGACCCGGGCGCCGGGCGTTTTCGGGGACGCGGGCGCGTCCTTGCGTTCGATGTACATGGGACTCGTGGGACTCCGGCGGACCCGCCGCGCGGGCGGCGGGCGCTGACCGACGCGCCGTCTCAGGCCGTCTCGCATCCAGGGTGTTCGGGGCAGCGAGGGTTAGACCGAAGCGGCCGCCGCCACAAGCGCGCCCGCACGGGGCCGCCTGCGGGCAGGGCATCGCTTCCATGCGCCCGGGTCCATGCGACCGAGTGCATATGCCCGATTTCCCGGGCCCGAGCGCGACGCGGCAGGCGGCGCATCGTTTTCCCGGCATCGGCGTGGCCAGGATGGCCCGCGGCTTGCTCCCCGGTTTCGCCGCAGGGGTGCCGTGCGAAGGAACCGCATGAACGTCGAGCTGATCGGGCTGACCAAGCGATACGGCGCGACCATCGCCGTCGATGCGATCGACCTGAAAATCCCGTCGGGCGCCTATTGCTGCCTGCTCGGCCCGTCGGGCTGCGGCAAGACCACGACGCTGCGGATGATCGGCGGCCACGAGGTGGTCAGCGCCGGCGAGGTCGTGATCGGCCCGCGCGCCGTCGGTGACGCGCCGCCCGCGGAGCGCGGCACGGCGATGATGTTCCAGAGCTACGCGCTGTTCCCGCACCTGACCTGCCGGGACAACGTCGCGTTCTCGCTCAAAATGCGCGGCGTCGCGAAGGCCGAGCGCCGCGCCAAGGCCGACGCGATGCTCGACCTCGTGCAGATGGGGCACCTCGCCGACCGGCTTCCGGCGCAGCTCTCGGGCGGGCAGCAGCAGCGCGTGGCGCTCGCCCGCGCGCTGGTCACCGGCCCGAAGGTGCTGCTCCTCGACGAGCCGCTTTCGGCCCTCGACCCGTTCCTCCGGGTGCGGATGCGGGTGGAGCTCAAGCGCATCCAGGCCGAGCTCGGCCTCACCTTCATCCACGTCACCCACAGCCAGGAGGAGGCGATGGCGCTCTCCGACCTCGTCGTGGTGATGAACGGCGGCAAGATCGAGCAGGCCGGCGACCCGCGCACGGTGTTCGAGCGGCCGGCCTCGGCCTTCGTCGCCCGCTTCATCGGCGGCCACAACGTCATCGCCCTGCTCGAGGGCAAGGTCGCGGTGCGCGCCGACCGGATGCGGCTCGGGGCCGAGGCCGGCGATGGCGCCGTGCAGGCCCGCGTCCTCGCGGTCGAGTACCAGGGCGCCAGCGTGCAGGTGGCGCTCGAGGCGGACGGGATGACCGAGCAGGGCGGGCTGAGCGCGGTCGTCGACGACGCGACCTTCGCCGGCCGCCCGCTGGCGCCGGGCGACCGCGTGGCGCTCGGCTGGGACCCCGCCGCCGCGCACCGCCTCGATGCCTGACGCGACCGGCATCAAGAAAAGAAAGGGACGACGATGACTGACGGCATCAGATTCACGCGGCGCACGCTGCTCCAGGGAGCCGGCACCGCCCTCGCGGCCGGGCCGATCACCGGGTTTCCCGCCGTCCACGCGGCCGAGCCGGTGACGCTGCGCTACCTCGGCACCGCCGTGAACCAGTCCGGCGACATCGGCCGGAAGGTGAAGGAGGATCTCGGGATCACGATCGAGTACATCCCGGTCGTCACCGACGAGGTGACGAAGCGCGCGGTGACGCAGCCGAACTCCTTCGACCTGATCGACACCGAGTTCTTCAGCCTGAAGAAGATCGTCCCCTCGGGCAACATCCTCGGTATGGATGCGCGCCGGATCAAGAACGCCGACAAGATCACCCCGATTTTCACCAAGGGCGAGATCGCCGGCAAGGCGATCGGCGACCAGGGCACCGCGCCGAAGAAGGTGTTCTACCTCGAAGGCCAGACGGGCAAGACCTTCGCGTCGTCGCCGACCGAGTGGATCACCCTGATCCCGACAACCTACAACGCCGACACGCTCGGCATCCGCCCGGACCTGATCAAGCGCCCGATCACCAGCTGGAAGGAGCTGCTGAACCCGGAGTTCAAGGGCCGCGCCTCGATTCTCAACATCCCCTCCATCGGCATCATGGACGCGGCGATGGTGGTGGAGGCCACCGGCGACTACACCTACGCCGACAAGGGCAACATGACGAAGGCGGAGATCGACCGCACGATCAAGCTGCTGATCGAGGCCAAGCGCGCCGGCCAGTTCCGCGCCTTCTGGCAGGACTTCAACGAATCCGTGAACCTGATGGCGTCCGGCGAAACGGTGATCCAGTCGATGTGGTCGCCCGCCGTCACCAAGGTGCGCACGCAGGGGGTCGCCTGCACCTATCAGCCGCTGAAGGAAGGCTACCGCGCCTGGGCCACGGGCTTCGGCCTGCCGAAGACGCTGACCGGCCGCAAGCTCGACGCGGCCTACGACTTCGTCAACTGGTTCCTCTCCGGCTGGGCCGGCGCCTACCTCAACCGCCAGGGCTACTATTCCGCCGTGCCCGAGACCGCCAAGACCCAGATGGAGCCCTACGAGTGGGCCTACTGGATGGAGGGCAAGCCCGCCGAGAAGGACATCCACGGCCCCGACGGCGGCCTGCTCGAGAAGGCCGGCGCCACCCGCGACGGCGGCTCGTTCGAGGCCCGCATGGGTGCGGTCGCCTGCTGGAACGCGGTCATGGACGAGAACACCTACATGGTCCGCAAGTGGAACGAGTTCATCGCGGCGTGAGGACGATGGCTGCGCCGCGCCCCTCGTTCGCCGATGCCATGGTGCTCACGCACTTCGGCATGTCGTCTATGCATGGATCGTCCGAAGCACCGCCCTGCCCCCTCTCCCGTCCGGGAGAGGGAACTCGCGACTCGAGGACAGGCGCCGTGGAACCGGTCGCCCGCGGACGCGGAAGGGAACGGCGCCCGCTGCATCGGTCGGAGGGCTCGCGATGAGCGACGTTGCGCTTCCCGCCGTCGCCGACGTGCCGGCGAATTCGGTTCGGGCCGAGGCCGCCCCGGCCCGCCGCCGGCGGCCCCTCGCCTATCTCCAGGCCGCGCCGATGGCGCTGGTGTTCCTGGTCTTCCTCGCGATCCCGCTCCTGCTGACGCTGATGGTCAGCTTCTGGGAGTACAACGAGTACGAGATCATCCCGGCCTTCACCCTGCAGAACTACCGCGACGTGTTCGAGGGCTGCGGCAACCTCGCCGACCCGTGCACCACGGCGC
This sequence comes from Methylobacterium sp. J-092, assembly GCF_022829325.1. Classification (NCBI taxonomy): domain Bacteria; kingdom Pseudomonadati; phylum Pseudomonadota; class Alphaproteobacteria; order Hyphomicrobiales; family Methylobacteriaceae; genus Methylobacterium; species Methylobacterium sp. J-092. The sequence goes on from NZ_JAKSXU010000069.1 coordinate 23,063, forward strand.
GGACCTATCTCTCGACCCTCAAGTTCTGCGCGCTGACGCTGGCCTTCACGCTGCTGATCGGGTTCCCGGTCGCGTACTTCCTCGCCTTCCACGTCCGTTCGCGCACCGTGCAGATGGGGCTGTTCCTGCTGTGCACGATCCCGTTCTGGACCTCGAACGTGATCCGCATGATCTCGTGGATTCCGCTGCTCGGGCGCAACGGCCTCGTCAACGACACCCTGCAGGGGATGGGCGTGATCGGGAGCCCGATCGAGGGTCTGCTGTACTCGGACTTCTCGGTGACCTTGGCTTTCGTGCACCTCTACACGGTCTTTATGATCGTGCCGATCTTCAACAGCATGGCGCGGATCGACCGGTCGCTGATCGAGGCGGCCTACGATGCCGGGGCCACGGGGTGGCAGACGCTGTGGAGCGTGATCGTTCCCCTGTGCAAGCCGGGCATCGCCATCGGGACGATCTTCGTGCTCACCCTCGTGATGGGCGACTTCGTCACCGTCGGCGTGATGGGCGGCCAGCAGATCGCGTCGGTCGGCAAGGTGATCCAGGTGCAGATGTCGTACCTGCAGTTCCCGGCCGCGGCCGCCAACGCCGTGGTGCTGCTCGCCGCCGTGCTGATGATGATCCTCGGGCTCACCCGGGTGATCGACCTGCGGCGGGAACTCTGACCATGACGGAGCCTTCGGCGTGAGCGATCGTCCCCGAGGCCTGGCCTTCGCCGCGCTGGCCGCGTTCTTCGCGCTCTACGTGCTGTTCCTCTACGGCCCGACCCTGACGATCCTGGCGCTGAGCTTCCAGGGTCCGCAGGGCGGCCTGACGTTTCCGATGAACGGCGTCTCGACGCACTGGTTCGCCAAGCTCTGGGCCGGCGGCGGCATCGTCGACATCTGGGCGGCGTTCGGGCGCTCGCTCCGCCTCGGCTTCGTGGTGATGGCGCTCACCGTCGTCCTGGCGTTCATCGCGGGCCTCGCCTTCCGCAAGGGCTTTCGCGGCGCCAACGCCTTGTTCGCCATCGCGGTCGCCAGCCTGATCGTGCCCTCGATCGTGGTCTCCCTCGGGATCGGCCTCGAGTTCCGTCTGGTCGACGACGCGATCAACGCTTTGGCGGCCGCCACCGGCTGGGGATGGCTGCAGGACCACGGCACCGCCATGGGGCTCTACACCTCGGCGCTCGGGGCGCACCTGACCTGGACGCTGCCCTTCGGCCTTCTCATCATGTTCGCGGTCTTCAACCGGTTCGATCCGGCCTACGAGGAGGCCGCCCGCGACCTCGGCGCGACCGGAGCGCAGACGCTGCGCCACGTCGTGGTCCCGATCCTGGCGCCGGCCCTGGTCGGCGTCGCCCTGTTCGGCTTCACCCTGTCCTTCGACGAGCTCGCCCGCACCAGCCAGGCGATCGGCGGGCGCAACACCCTGCCGCTCGAGCTCCAGGGTCTCACCACCACGGTGACGACGCCGGAGATCTACGCGCTGGGAAGCCTGACGACGGCGGTGTCGGCCGTGGTGATCGGCACGGCGCTCGCGGCGAGCCTGTGGCTGCAGCGCCGCCGGGCCCGCCGCAGCCTGGCGCTGCCGTAGCGGCTCGTCCGCGATCGCGCGATGCCTTCGGGATCGTACGTTCAGCCCCCGCGAACGCGACGCGCGGGCTTGCTGATACGTCCGGCCGCTCCGATCGCGCCAAGGGCCGATCAGTCGGTGCCGGCCGGCTCCTCGCCGGAGCCGACGAGCGTCAGGCGCGGGGTCGAGGCCTTGCGCTCGGCGGTCTCGATCAGGCGAAGGCTCGTCGCCTGGCGGCTCTTCTTCAGGTCCTCGGCGATCTCGCTCGTGTTTCCGGAGATCCGCTTGGCGCGCTTGTCGTATTCCGCCATCGAAACGACGGAGGAGTCACCGGTCTCGGGGATGCGCGCCATGTCCACCTCGAAGGAAGAGACCGTCCGCACGAGCGCGTGGCGGGCATGACCCGAGCCTAGCACGCTTTCCCGCATTCCCGCCGAACGTTTTGCCGTCGACCCACCGTGCGGTTCTCGGATCGAGACGCGCGCTTTCGTGTTCGTCGCACGCGGTGTTTGCTAAATGTCTCCGAGTGTGCAAAAAGTACAACATCGATCTCTGGCCAGATATCCGGCCGTTCCGTCCGTAATGGACGTGCGCTGATTTTCTCCCACATTTCGACGACCCGCGACCTGGCGCGTGATTCACATGCGCCGGTCGAATTATGACGACTGATAAGATACGGAATTTTCTATGAGCACCGGCACCGTCAAGTGGTTCAACGATCAGAAGGGCTTCGGCTTCATCCAGCCGGATGACGGCGGCAAGGACGTCTTCGTGCACATCTCGGCTGTGGAGCGCGCCGGAATGCGCGGCCTGACCGAAGGCCAGAAGATCTCCTACGAGATGGAGACCGATCGTCGTAGCGGCAAGCAGTCCGCCGGCAGCCTCCAGGCCGCCTGAGCACCGAGTTCGCCTCGGATCGTCGTCGAAGCCGTCCCACCCGGGACGGCTTCGCGCGTTTTCGGAGCGTTGCGACCAAAGCGCGATGAGCGAGTCTCATCGCCGACCGCGTCCCGCCACGGCGGGGCGGCCGCCATCCGCCGAGCGTCATGGGCCGCGAGCCTTGCGATTCGGTCCGACCTGTCTGACCGCAGCCGGCATGGGGCCGGTGGCGCATAAGGATCTTGTGTGAATCAATCCAAGGACAACCAGTTCTCCGACCGGCTCGAGACCGCTGCGAAGGCGCGGGAAGCGATGCTGGCGCGCTATCGTTCGCGGCCGGCCGCCGATGATCCCGCCGTCGTCGCCCGCCAGGCCGAGCGTCAGGCCGTGATCGAGGCCCGCGAGGAGCGCAACAAGGAGCGCGAGGCCGCCCGGGTCGCCGCCGAGATCCAGCGCGTCGCCGAGGCGAAGGCCCAACGCGAGTTCGAGGCCGCCGAGGTGCTGCGCATTGCCGCCGAGAAGGCCGAGCGTCAGGCCGCCCTGGCCGCCGAGCAGAAAGAGGCACGCGACGCCCGCTTCGCGGCGCGCAAGCTGCGCGCGCGCAAGTAGGCCCACAGCCGAGCCCCGGCGACGATCCGACCGACACGGCTCAGGCCGCGGCGGGCGGGCCGGCGCCACCAGACCCAGCCGAATCCGTCACTTCGAACGTCGCACCCGCCCCGGGTCCGGCAGCCGGCGTCGCGGCGATCAGGAGTGATGTACGATGTCCCACAAGTTCAAGCTCGGCCAGCGTGTCCGTCAGTCGCGCGGCGGCTTCGGCTCCGTCAAGGACGATGCCTCGGGCCTGCTGTGCGAGATCGTCCGCCTGATGCCCGAGGACCGGACCGGCGAGCCCTGCTACCGGATCAAGTCCTCGGCCGGCGAGCGCGCCGCCAACGAGAGCGAGCTCTCCCTCGCCGGCTGATGCGCCACGGCGGCTGCGAGCGGTCGCCGCGCACGGCCCCAACGTCTTCGGCGTCTCGCGCGCGGACGTCTGCAAGGCGCGCGGACGTGCCGTGCGTTGCCAAACGCGCGGACCTGCGCCATCTCAGCCTCGATGCCGGCCGAGGCCCTTCTCGCCAGCCGCATGCGGCTCCCGCTGACGGGCCGGGTGGCGTCTCCCGCCCCGGTCCGCCCATCGATCGGGAGCCGTTCCATCCCTGGGCGGCGTTTCACGTCGACCCCAACCCCAAGCAGGCAATGAGTAAGCGCACCAGGCAAAGGCCGCAGGAGCGAGGCTCCGTGCTGTTCGACGTCGTCTACGAGGACGGTTCGCAGGCCTCGAACCGCCGCGTCCCGATGGAGATCCTCGGTGGTCTCGACGGCGACGAGCCGGCCCGCGAGGTGATCTCGGCACAGGACGAGGAGATCGCCCAGAAGTCGGGGCGTCCGCAGCGGACGATCCTCAGTCTCTCGCGTTCGCCGATCCCCGAAGCGAAACCGAAGCCGCCCCGCGTCGCGTAAGGGAGCGCGACAGTGGGAGAGCACGACATGGGCCACAAGTTTCATCTCGGGCAGCTCGTGCGTCGCCGCGACCTCGCGGCGGCGCGAAACGGCAACCGCATCTTCGAGGTGATCGGCCTGTTGCCGGCCGAGGCGGGCGCGCCGAATTATCGGATCCGCAGCACCGAGGCCGGTACGCACGAGGTGCGCGAGGACGGCCTGACGGCCGCCTCGTGCTGCTCGGCGCCGGCATCCTGATCGGCGTCGGACCGAGCGCGCGTTGGAGCGGCGCGTCGGCAGTGGCATAAGACGGACGTCCCGCTTCCGGGGCCTCCGCCCGGACCTTCGCCCGATGCGCCGCCTCCCGCCGGCCCCGACATTCCCCGGCACGACAGCACCCCGCACCGCACGGTGCCCGGCATGACCGCGCCGGACCTCGCGACCGTGCGTCGCCCGGCCCAGCGCCGGCTGGGAGGCCCGCGCACCTTGTGGAAGCGGCTCGCCCGCGCCATCGGCGACCTTCTGCCGAAGGGGCTCTATGCCCGGTCGCTGATCATCATCATCGCCCCGGTGGTGTTGCTGCAATCGGTGATCGCCTACACCTTCATGGAGCGGCACTGGCAGCTGGTGACCAAGCGCCTGTCCTCGGCCGTCACCGCCGACGTCGCGGCCCTGATCGACATCTACGAGGTCTATCCCCAGGACAAGGACGCCGAGACGCTCTCGCGCATCGCCGGCGAGCGGCTGAACCTCGACCTCGACATCCTGAAGGGGGCCAAGATCCCGCCGCCGGGGCCGCGGCCGTTCTTCTCGATCCTGGACGAGGCGCTGTCGGACGAGCTGAAGCGGCAGATCGGCCGGCCGTTCTGGATCGACACCGTTGGGCGCTCGAACCTGATCGAGATCCGTGTCGCGATCCCCGACGGGGTGATGCGCATCACCGCCCGCCGCTCGCAGGCCTACGCCTCGAACTCGCACATCTTCCTGGTCTGGATGATCGGCTCGTCGATGGTGCTGCTCGGCGTGGCGATCCTGTTCCTGCGCAACCAGATCAAGCCGATCCTGCGGCTGGCCGCGGTGGCGGAGGGCTTCGGCAAGGGCCGCGAGATCGAGTTCCGCCCCCGCGGCGCCCGCGAGGTCCGCCAGGCCGGCCACGCCTTCATCGAGATGAAGCGCCGAATCGAGCGGGCGATGGAGCAGCGCACGACGATGCTCAACGGCGTGAGCCACGACCTGCGCACCATCATCACCCGGTTCCGCCTCTCGCTCGCCCTGATCGAGCAGACCCCGGAGATCGACGAGCTCTCGCGCGACGTCGACGAGATGAGCCGGATGCTGGAAGGCTACCTCGCCTTCGCCCGCGGTGATTCGGCCGAGAACGCGGCGCCGACCGACATGCGCGCCCTGCTGGAGGACCTGCGCACCGACGTCGAGCGCCTCGGCGCCCAGGTCTCGGATTTCGAGCTGGCCGGGTCGCCCTCGGTCACCGTCCGGCCGGACGCGTTCCGGCGCTGCCTGTTCAACCTCGCTGCCAACGCCGCGCGCTACGGCGAGACGGTGGCGATCTCCGGCCGGGCCGAGGCGCGGGCGTTCTTCGTCTCGATCGACGACGACGGCCCGGGCATCGCGCTCGAGAGCCGCGAGGAGGTGTTCAAGCCGTTCGTGCGCCTCGACGATGCCCGGCAGGATGCCGGCGGCTCGGGCCTCGGCCTGTCGATCGCCCGCGACATCGCCCGTGCCCATGGCGGCGACGTCTCGCTCCACGACAGCCCGCTCGGCGGCCTGCGGGCGACGGTGCGGGTGCCGGCGTGAGGGCCGCGCCGCCCGAGGCTCGTCAGCGGGCGCGTTCCTGGATGTGCGTGATCTCGAGACGGGCGCTCGTGAGGAGGTATTCCAGGGTCTTCAGGTCCAGGCCGGCCTCGTGGAAACGGACCTGCAATCCTGCCTCGCCCCTCCAGTCGTACCCGGCGTCGGAGGGAAGATATTTGAGCAGCATCGCGCTGGCGACGTTCGTACGGACGTAGCCGCGATGACGGACCAGCCTGCCGATCTGCAGCACCAGCGCGTCAATCTGCGCGCGATCCGACATGATCGAGCGCGGCTTCGACACAGGTGAGCGCATCAATTCGGTTTCCCCTTGTTGAGGGCGAACATAAACGCCGAGACTTGCGTCTTTCTTAGCAACGCCGATCGATCTCGTAAAAATGTCCGCGTTGCTACCCCGCCGATATTTGTCGATCTGAGCTGCGGCCAGGCTCGATCGCGCGGCAAAAAAACGGTGCGCCGGGTGTCCCCACGGCCACGCCGGGATGCTAAGGACGAGCGATCCGTCCAAGCGCGAGGGCTGCGCCGCCGCCCCGCACGACCTGAGTGCCGTTCATGAACCCGCTCGTTCCGCTCTTCATCCTGATCTCGCTGCCGCTCGCCGCGATCGGCCTCGTGCTCTACACCGACACCGGCATCGAGCCGGCCCTGTTCTACGCGTCGGTGAAGACCTTCGTGATCCTGGCCGTCATCGCCGTGGCGCTGTCGTTCGGCGCGAGCAAGCTGGCCGAGCGCTCCAAGAACTGAGCGCTGCGTCCCTCCCGGCACGCGGCGTGCAGGGAGCAGGCTCCGTTCCGGGCAGGACGGCGCGCCGGGCAATCGCGAGGCTCGGCTGCGCGAATCACGAGGGCGTTTCCATGATGCAGATCGTTCCGGCCTTCGGACGTATCGGCGAGGAGAACGCCTTCGCCGTCCTCGCGCGGGCCAACGCGCTGGCGGCCCAGGGGCGCGACGTCATCAATCTCGGCATCGGCCAGCCCGACATGCCAACCCCGGCCCACATCGTCGAGGCCGGCATCCAGGCGTTGCGCGACGGCCATCACGGCTACACGCCGGCCACCGGCATCCTTCCCTTGCGCGAGGCGGTCGCCCGCGACATCCACCGGCGCCACGGCGTCGAGATCTCACCCGAAAGCGTGATGATCGTGCCCGGCGGCAAGGTCACCATGTTCATGGCGATCCTGATGTTCGGCGAGCCCGGCGCCGAGATCCTCTATCCCGACCCCGGCTTCCCGATCTACCGCTCGATGATCGAGTTCACCGGCGCGACGCCGGTCCCGGTGCCGATCCGCGAGGGCAACGGCTTCGCCTTCTCGGCCGAGGAGACCCTGGCGCTGATCACGCCGCGGACCCGGCTGCTCATCGTCAACTCGCCGGCGAACCCGACCGGCGGCGTGACCCCGAAGGCCGAGATCGACGCTCTGGTGAAGGGGCTCGCCGACCACCCCGGCGTGGCGGTGATGTCGGACGAGATCTACGGCACCATGACCTACGACGGGCAGGCGCATCACTCGCTGCTCAAGTACGACGCGATCCGCGACCGGCTGATCTATCTCGACGGCGCCTCAAAGACCTACGCGATGACCGGTTGGCGGCTCGGCTGGTCGGTCTGGCCGAAGCCGCTCTACGAGGCGGCGCGCAAGCTCGCAGTCAACGCCCATTCCTGCGTCAACGCGGCGACGCAGTGGGCCGGCATCGCCGCGCTCGACGGGTCGCAGGATTGCGTGGCCGAGATGGTCGCCGAGTTCGACCGGCGGCGGACGATCGTGGTCGACGGCCTCAACGACCTACCCGGCGTCTCCTGCATCGTGCCGAAGGGCGCGTTCTACGCATTCCCGAACGTCGGCCGCACCGGCTGGAAGGCCAAGGCCCTGGCCTCGACCCTGCTGGAGGAGGCCGGCGTCGCCGTCATCGGCGGCCCGGATTTCGGCGTGCACGGCGAGGGCTACATCCGCCTGTCCTACGCCAACTCGGCCGAGAACATCCTGCGCGCGCTCGAGCGGATGAAGACGTTCCTGAGCGAGCGCAAGCCGGGCTGAGGCTACGGTCGGACGCGTACCCTTCCCTCCCCCCAAGGGGGAGGGAAGACCCGAGCCCCTCAGGCCGCCATCGCCTGCGCGTTCGGCTCGGCCGCGCGCACGTCCGCGTCGACGTGCTGCTCGAAGCGCTTGAAGTTCTCCTTGAACATGCCGACGAGCCGGTTCGCCGTCTCGGCGAAGGCCGCCTTGTTGGCCCAGGTCTTCACCGGCTGGAGGATGTGCGGCTCGACGCCGGGCACCGAGACCGGCACCGCGAAGCCGAAATACGGGTCGCGCCGGAACTCGGTCTTCGACAGCGAGCCGTCGAGCGCCGCCGTGAGCAGCCGGCGGGTGACGCGGATCGGCATCCGCCGCCCGGTGCCGACGCCGCCGCCGGTCCAGCCGGTGTTGACGAGCCAGCAATCGACGTCGTGCCGGGCGATGAGGTCGCGCAGCAGGTTGCCGTAGGTGCTCGGGTGGCGCGGCATGAACGGCGCGCCGAAACAGGTCGAGAACGTCGCCTCGGGCCCGGTCAGCCCGCGCTCGGTGCCGGCGACCTTGGCGGTGTAGCCGGAGAGGAAGTGGTACATCGCCTCCGCACCGGTGAGCTTGGCGATCGGCGGCATCACGCCGAACGCGTCGCAGGTCAGCATCACGATGTTCTTCGGGTGCCCGGCCCGGCCGGTGTCGCTGGCGTTGGCGATGAAGTCGAGCGGGTAGGCGCAGCGGGTGTTCTCGGTGAGCGAGGCGTCGTCGAAATCCGGAATCCGGGTCTCGGGGTCGATCACCACGTTCTCCATCACCGTGCCGAAGCGCTCGGTGGTGGCGTAGATCTCGGGCTCGGCGTTGCGCGAGAGCCGGATGGTCTTGGCGTAGCAGCCGCCCTCGAAGTTGAAGATCCCGTCCGAACTCCAGCCGTGCTCGTCGTCGCCGAGCAGCTTGCGCGAGGAATCGTTGGAGAGCGTGGTCTTGCCGGTGCCCGACAGCCCGAAGAAGATCGCCGAGCCGCCTTCGGCGTCGAGGGCGGCGTTGGCCGAGCAGTGCATCGGCATCACCCCGGCGCCCGGCAGGATGTAGTTCAGGTAGGTAAAGACCGACTTCTTCATCTCGCCGGCATAGGCCGAGCCGCCGATCAGCACGATCCTGCGGGTGAAGTCGATGGCGATGACGGTCTTCGAGCGGCAGCCGTGGCGGGCCGGGTCGGCCTGGAAGCTCGGCAGGTCGATGATCGTCATGTCCGGGACGTAGGCCGCGATCTCGGCGCGCGGCGGCCGGATCAGCAGGTTGCGGATGAAGAGCGAGTGCCAGGCGAATTCCGAGAACACCCGCGCTTTCACCCGGTGCGCCGGGTCGGCGCCGCCGTAGAGGTCCTGCGCGAACAGCTCGCGGCCTTCGGCGTGGGCCTGGAAGTCGGCGAGCAGGGCGGCGAACTGGTCGGGCGTGATCGCGCCGTTGTTCTCCCACCAGATCTCGTTCTCGGTGCTCGCGTCGCGCACCACGAACTTGTCCTTGGGCGAGCGCCCGGTATGGCTGCCGGTGGTGGCCACCAGCGCGCCGCCGCGCGCCAGGCGGCTCTCGCCGCGGGCGAGGGATTCCTCGTAGAGGCGCGGGGCCTCGAGGTTCCAGTGCACGGCCTTCAGGTTGCGCAGGCCGATCGCCTCCGCGCCGTGGGCCGCGTTATGATCGCCGATGTTGCTCAAGGTCTCTCTCCCGGGCCCCTGCTCGCGCCGTGTCGCTGCTCCGGGCGCGCCAGGCGCCGGATCATGGGAGCGTCCGTGCGGTCGTACAGGACCGCCGCACGCTGGTTCGCCGCTCCCGGCTCGTCTTGGATAGGCGGCAAGCTTTCGCCGTCAACTTGGACGAAGGGTGGAGGGGGACAGACGAGGGCCGCTTGTCAGGGGGCCGGAAACCGTTCACCCGAGCGCATCGCATCGCCGCCGCGTGGGACCCCACGCCGCCTTCATCCCGGCCGCGTTCGGCGGTATCGCATGGGCGCTCCCGCCCCGACCCGGCCCCGCCCAGGAAAACGAACCGTTCATGCCGCAAGCCGTCGCCGGCCCCGAGATCGAGCGCCTGATCCAGCTGCTCGCGCGGATGCCGGGCCTAGGGCCCCGCTCCGCCCGGCGGGCGGCCCTGCAGCTCATCAAGAAGCGGGACACGCTGCTCGCGCCGCTGGCCGACGCGATGCGGGTCGCGGTCGAGCGCATCGTCGTCTGCCGCGAATGCGGAAACGTCGACACCTGCGATCCGTGCACGATCTGCAGCGACCCGTCGCGCGACCCGACGCTGCTGGTCGTGGTCGAGGACGTGTCCGATCTCTGGGCGCTGGAACGCTCGGGCGCGGTGCAGGCGCGCTACCACGTGCTCGGCGGCGTGCTCTCGGCCCTCGACGGGGTCCGGCCCGAGCACCTCAACATCGCCAGCCTCGTGGAGCGGGCGGCCCGACCGGAGGTGAAGGAGATCATCATCGCGCTGAACGCCACGGTCGACGGGCAGACCACGGCCCACTACGTCACCGACGCGATCAAGGACCTCGGCCTGACGGTGACGCGGCTCGCCCACGGCGTGCCGGTCGGCGGCGAGCTCGACTATCTCGACGAGGGCACGCTGACGGCGGCGATCCGCAGCCGCACGGCGTTCTAGGACCTGCCGCGGCGGCGGCGGCGCGGGCATTTGACCGCCCTCCCCCCGCATCCTATTCCGGCGACACGCCCGCCCCGCCACCTGCCCCGTCACCCGGTCGAGCCATGACGATCCGTCCCCTCGTGATCCTGCCCGATGCGCGCCTGCGCCTGCCGTCGGAGCCGGTCGGCCCCGTGACGAAGGAGATCCGCACCCTCGCCGACGACATGCTCGAGACGATGTACGACGCGCCCGGCGTCGGCCTCGCGGCGATCCAGATCGGCGTGACGAAGCGGATGGTGACCATCGACACCTCCAAGGAGGAGGGCGTGCGCAACCCGCAGATCTTCCTCGATCCCGAGATCGTCTGGGCCTCCGAGGAGACGCGGGTCTACGACGAGGGGTGCCTCTCGATCCCGGAGGTCTACGGCGAGGTCACGCGGCCGGACAAGGTGCGGGTGCGGTTCCGCGACCTCGACGGGGCGGTGCAGGAGATCGAGGCGTCCGGCCTGCTCGCCACCTGCATCCAGCACGAGATCGACCACCTCAACGGCGTGTTGTTCATCGATCACCTGTCGAAGCTCAAGCGCGACCGGATCGTGAAGAAGTTCACCAAGGCGGCCAAGCGCGACGCGGCCTGATCGGACACCGGACATGCGCGTTGTCTTCATGGGCACCCCGGATTTCGCGGTGCCGACGCTCGCGCGTCTTTCCGAGGACGGCCACGCCATCGCGGCGGTCTACACTCGCGCGCCGGCGAAGGCCGGGCGCGGCATGGCGCTGCGCCCCTCCCCCGTCCATGCGCTCGCGGACCGGCTCGGCCTGCCGGTCCTGACCCCGTCGACCCTCAAGGACGCCGAGGCCGCCGAGACCTTCGCGCGCCACCGGGCCGACGTCGCCGTCGTCGTCGCCTACGGCATGCTTCTGCCGCAGGCGATCCTCGACGCGCCGCGCCACGGCTGCCTCAACCTGCACGGCTCGCTGCTGCCGCGCTGGCGCGGGGCGGCGCCGATCCACCGCGCGGTGATGGCGGGCGACGGGATGAGCGGCGTCGGCGTGATGCGGATGGAAGCCGGCCTCGACACCGGGCCGGTGGCGCTGGAAGCCCGCATCCCGATCCGCCCCGGCATGACCACGGGCGACCTGCACGACGCGCTGATGCCGGCGGGCGCCGACCTGATGGCGCAAGCTCTGCAGGAGCTCGACGCCGGCACTCTGACCTTCCGGCCGCAGGCTGAGGACGGCGTGCTCTACGCCAGGAAGATCACCAACGACGAGGCGCGGATCGACTGGGCCCGGGATGCCGACGCGGTCGCGGCGCAGATCAACGGGTTGAGCCCGTTCCCGGGCGCCTATTTCGAGGTGGACCTCGGGAAGGGCGCCGAGCGGGTGAAGGTGCTCCGGGCTCTGCCCGCCACCGGATCGGGCGTCGCCGGAACGCTCCTCGACGCCGACGCCACGGTCGCCTGCGGCTCGGGCGCCGTGCGGATCCTGGAGGTCCGACGCGCCGGAAAGAGCGGCAGCGGCAGCGGCGCGGAGTTCCTGCGCGGGGCGCGGGTGATTGCCGGCGCGCGTTTCGGATGAGGGAAATCGACAACCGCCCGTTCCCTCCACCTTCTGCGGGGGAAGGTACCCTGCGCCGCAGGGGGGGAGGGAAAGGCGCGTCCTCCGCTCACCTGCAGAGACGACCCTGATGCCGCGCTACAAGCTCGTCATCGAGTACGACGGCGCGCCCTTCCGTGGTTGGCAGCGGCAGGCCGACGCGCCGAGCGTGCAGGGCGCGATCGAGACGGCGGTGACGCGGTTCTCGGGCGAGACGCAGGGGCTGACCTGCGCCGGGCGCACCGATTCCGGCGTGCATGCGACGCATCAGGTCGCCCATCTCGATCTCGCCAAGGCGTGGCGGACGGACGTGGTGCGCGACGCGCTGAACGCGCATCTACGCCGGGTGCCGGTCTCGATCCTCTCGGCGGAGATCGTCCCCCCCGACTTCAACGCGCGGCATTGGGCGATCCGGCGGCACTATCGCTACCGCATCCTCGACCGGCGCAGCCCGCCGACCTTCACCGGCGGCCAAGTATGGCACGTGCCTTGGGCGCTCGATGCGGCGGCGATGCACGCGGCCGGGCAGAGCCTGCTCGGCCTGCACGACTTCACCGCCTTCCGCGCCGCCGAGTGCCAGGCCAACAGCCCGGTGCGCACCCTCGACCGCCTCGACGTCGCCCGCCGTAAGATGGGATCGATGGAGGAGATCGTGGTCGAGACCCACGCCCGCTCCTTCCTGCACCATCAGGTCCGCAGCATGGTCGGCACGCTGATGCTCGCCGGAAGCGGACGCCTCGATGCGGCCGGCGTCGCCGACATCCTGGCCTCGCGCGACCGCAGCCGCTGCGGCCCGATGGCGCCCGCCTGCGGGCTGTGCTTCGTCGGCGTGGATTATCCCGCCGAGGGCCCACCCGTCTGGCCCGACGCCGGAAAGTAGGCGTCGAGCATCCGGCCGTAGATCGCCGTCAGGCGGTCGAGGTCGGCGACCGGCACGCACTCGTCGACCTGATGCATGGTCTCGCCGACGAGGCCGAACTCGATGACCGGGCAGAAATCCTTGATGAAGCGCGCGTCCGAGGTGCCGCCGGTGGTCGAGAGCTTCGGACGCAGCCCGGTCTCGGCTTCGATCGCGTCGGAGACGAGCGCGACGAAGGCGTCGGGCTGGGTCAGGAAGGCCGGAGAGTTCGAGGGCGCGAGGTCGAGGGCGTAGCGGACCGTGCCGCCGGCGGCCGCGTCGAGGCGGCGGCGGATCTCGGCGGCGAGCGTCTGCGCGTCCCATCCCTCGTTGAAGCGGATGTTGAACACCGCCCGCGCGTCGGCCGGGATGACGTTGGTCGCGGGGTTGCCGACGTCGATCGTCGTGAACTCGAGGTTCGAGGCGTCGAAATGCGCGGTGCCGCCGTCGAGCGGGTCCGCGGCCAGCGCCGAGGCGAGGCGCAGCATGCCCGGGATCGGGTTCTCGGCCCGGTGCGGGTAGGCGACGTGGCCCTGCCGCCCGTGGACGGTGAGCTTGCCGGTGAGCGAGCCGCGCCGCCCGATCTTGATCATCTCGCCCAGGGTGCTCGGGTTCGTCGGCTCGCCGAGCAGGCAATGGTCGAAGCGCTCGCCCCGGGCCTTCGCCCAGTCGAGCAGCTTGACGGTCCCGTTGACCGCCGGCCCCTCCTCGTCGCCGGTGATCAGGAAGGCGATCGAGCCGGGAAGACCCGGGCCGCGCGCCTGCAGGAACCGGAGCGTGGCGGCGAGCATGCAGGCGATGCCGCCCTTCATGTCCACGGCGCCGCGCCCGTAGAGAACGCCGTCGGCGACCGCGCCCGCGAACGGGCCGCTCCGCCACGCGGCGGCGTCTCCCGGCGGCACCACGTCGGTATGGCCGGCAAACAGCAGGCAGGGCGCGCCGGTGCCGATCCGGGCATAGAGGTTCTCGACGTCCGGCGTGCCGGACTCGGAAAAGACCGGCCGCGAGACGGCAAACCCGGCCGCGGTGAGGATCCGGTCGAGCAGCGCAAGCGCCCCGCCCTCCTCCGGGGTCACCGAGGGGCAGCGCAGCAGCGCCTGCGCCAGGTCGAGCGGGCTCGCCTCGGCGCTCACGCCGACACCTCAACGATCACCGAGGCCTCGCCCGCGGAGCTACCGTGACGGTGTGGATCCGTCGGCGCGATGGCGGAGGACGGCGGCTGCATCTTCAACCCTTCTTGAGAAACCGAGCTTACGACAACCCGGAGCAGGAACAGGCACCGCACCGCAAGGGCCGCGGCAGGATAGGAGCATCGCGGCATGGTTGCGAAGACGTGGTCCGAGCTCGCCGCTTCCCGCAACCATCTCAGCCTGATGGAGCCTCCGCCGGAGAAGCGATCGGGCGGGGGCCGCCACACGGTGATGATCCCGGCGACGATCACCTGTCCCGACGGGACGACCCATGCCTGCGTGATCCGCGACATGTCGGTCGCGGGCGCGAAGCTCGCGATCTCGCGCCGCCATCGCCTGCCGCTGGGCTTCGCCCTCACCGTGCCCGGGTACGACCATGCCTATCCGGTCGCGCGCAAGTGGCAGCGCGGAGACTTCGCCGGCGTGGTGCTGACGCTTCCGAAGCCCGACGGCGAGCCGCATCCGGAATGATGCGCGGCTGCGCGAGGCGACCGCCGCCTGGCGCTCCGAGACCCGCGCGCGGCGGCTACTTCAGCACCGCCACCTGTGCATCGCCGAGGCGACGCGTGACGCTGACGGTGACGTCGCCGCCGTGGCGTTGGAACCGCAGGTCGACCCGCGAATCGCCCAGGCGCACGTTGTAGAGCGAGACCCCGTCGAGGAACGCCGGCAGGATCGGGTTGCGCAGGCGGACGCGGTTGCGCGCGTGATCGAGCTCCAGCCCGAGGCAGGCCGAGAGGAAGGCGAACGGCGCCGCCGCGGCCCAGGCCTGCGGGCTGCACGCCACCGGGTAGGAGACAGGCCCGCGCTGGCGCCGGCGCATGAAGCCGCAGAACAGCTCCGGCAACCGCTTCTGGTCCTGGTACAAGGCGGTCTCGAACATGCCCTGGAAGATGCGCGCGGCCTCGTGCTTCAGGTCGTAGCGGGCGAGCCCCATCGCGATGATCGCGTTGTCGTGCGGCCAAATCGAGCCGTTGTGGTACGACATCGGGTTGTAGCGCGCCTCGCCGCGGGCGATCGTGCGCACGCCCCAGCCGTTGAAGCCGTCCTTCGACAGCAGCGTCGCCGCCACCTGCGCCGCCCGCTCGGGCTTGGCGATGCCGGTGAACAGGGCGTGGCCCGCATTGGACGAGCGCACGGCGCATTGGCGCTTCTCGCCGTCGAGCGCCAGCGCGTAGGTGCCGATCTCGGCGTTCCAGAACGCGGCGTCGAACTTTTCGCGCAGGTCGTTCGCCTCGAGCGTCAGGCTCTCGGCCATGGCGTCGTGACCGAGCATCGCAGCGAGCTTGGCCATGCCGTTCTTGGCGGCGTAGACGTAGCCCTGGACCTCGCACAGCGCGATCGGGCCCTTGGCCAGATGCCCGTCGGTGTGGAAGATCGAATCGTGGCTGTCCTTCCAGCCCTGGTTCTCCAGCCCCTTGTCGGTGTCGCGGGCGTACTCGACGAAGCCGTCGCCGTCGCGGTCGCCGTACTCGTTCATCCAGGCCAGCGCGAGCTCGAGCGCGGGCCAGATCCGGGTGATGGTCTCGCGGTCGCCGGTGACGGCGTAATAGTCCCAGGCCAACATCACGAAGAGCGGCGTGCCGTCGATGGTGCCGTAATAGTGCCGGAACGGCACCTCGCCGAGCATCGCCATCTCGCCGCGGCGGGTCTCGTGCAGCACCTTGCCCGGCTGCGCGTCGGCGGCCGGATCGACGGTCTTGGCCTGCGTCACCGCGAGGTAGCGCAGCACGCCCTTGGCGAACTTCGGATCGATCCACAGCGCCATCATCGCGGTGATGATGCCGTCGCGCCCGAACACCGTGGAGTACCAGGGGATGCCGGCGAACGGGTAGATGCCCTCGGGCGTCCGGCTCGCCAGCATGTAGAGGTCGGCGGTGGCGCGGCAGGCGGCCTCGTTGAATTGGTCGTTCGACGAGATGATCGTGGTGATGCCGGCGGTCAGCTCGCGCAGGTCGCGCCGCGCGTCGCGGTAGGCGCGGGCGAAGACCATGCCTTCGTAGAGGCCCTTCGGCGGCCGCACCGCGGTGCTGCCCGAGGCGAGCGAGAGCGCGGCGGCGGCATCCTCGCCGGTCTTCTCGGCGGACGGCGCGCTGGTGAAGGCGCGATGCGCCTCGCACACCACGCGGACGAACAGCGAGGCACGGCCCTCGGGCGCCAGAGTCACCTCGAAGACGGCACGGCCGGGCTCGAGCAGCTTCGGCTTGGGCCCGAAATGCAGCGCGGTGGTGCGCACGATCTCGTCGAGGCCGACGTAGCGGAACTGCACCTCCTGGTCGCTCGCGACCTGCACTGCGCGCTTGCCGCGGCTGGTGCGCGCCGTGCCGCGGACCTCGAACAGGTCGCGGTAATCGGCATCGAACGTCACTTCGATGCGCAGGGTGCGCTGGCGGGAATCGTAGGAGCGCAGGCCGATCCGGTCGTAGCAGGCGCCGCGAAACAGGAATTTCGTGCGCTCGATCGCGATGATCTCGCGCGCCAGCGTAATCTCGTCGCCGCCGTCGAGGCGGATGTCGGGGGTCGTCATGTCGACCGAGAGTGCGCCGTTGTCGTCCTGCATCACCGAGGACAGCATCAGCGGGCGCTGGCCCTCGATGGTGAAGTGCAGGCGCGACAGGTAGCGCGTATCCTGAAAGTACAGGCCTTCCGGGCCGGGCTGCACGCCGATGTCGCCGAACGAATCCAGCACGGCGAAGGCCTCGCCGAACTTGAGCGAGCGCAGCGGCCGGTCGACCAGCGAGGTCTGCGCCTCGATGTGGTACTGCGGAAGCACCTCGTCGGCATCCTGGAAGCCGCGCGGAATCTTCTGCTGCGCCTCGCTGCCGGGCTGCGCCTTTGCCGTCATCGTGTCCGCCATGCGTGACCTGCTCCGCGCATCCTGGAGTGCGAATCGAAAGGGCCGCCGGATCGCGCCTTTGCGATGCGGCGGCCCTGGTGACCGTCTGATTGAGCCGTTTGTACGACGGGGCGAGGACGGAGAAAACCCTGCCCGCGCCGCTTCGACGGCCCTTGGGCGGCCCTTGCAAGCCGAGTGCCGGATGCGGCGGCGGGCGAGGCCCGCCGCGACCGGATCAGGCCGGCATCGCGGCGATCGAGATCGCCGGGCGGGCCGAGCCGTTCATCTCGCCGTAATGCGGGGCGAAGGCGGAGGCGGTCGGCAGGGTGATCACCGACTCGCGGGCGGCGAGCAGTTCCTCGTAGGCCGCGACGTACTTCTTGACCATGCACTCGGCGGTGAACGCGGTCTCGAAGTGGCGGCGGACGCCGGCGCGGCTCATGGTCTTGACCTTGGCCACCGCGGCGACCGCGTCGTCCATCGTCTCGCACAGCACGCCGCTGACGCCGTCGGCGATCACCTCCGGCACGGAGCCGTTGCGGAAGGCGATCACCGGAGTACCGGCCGACATCGCCTCGATCATCACCAGGCCGAAGGGCTCCGGCCAGTCGATCGGGAAGGCGAGCGCCAGGGCGTTGCCGAGGAATTCCTTCTTCTGCTCCTCGTTGATCTCGCCGATATATTCGATCAGCGGGTGGTGGATCATCGGCTCGATGACCTCGTCCCAGTAATCCTGATCGGCCTTGTCGACCTTGGCGGCGATCTTCAGCGGCGTGCCGGAGCGGATCGCCATCTCGATGGCGCGGTCCGGGCGCTTCTCCGGCGAGATGCGGCCGAGAAAGGCGAGGTAGCCGCCCTTGGCCTCGGGGGAATACGGGCAGTTCTGGGCCGGCAGGCCGTGATGGATCGTCGACAGCCAGTTGACGTTCGGCGGCATCGGCTCGCGCTGGTTGTCGGAGATCGACACCAGCGGCATCCCGGTGAAGGTCTTGTAGACGGGCATGAAGTCCGGCACGTCGAGGCGGCCGTGCATCGTGGTGATGCACTTGTGGTTCAGATCCTCGAACATGGGATACTGAAGCAGATCGATGTGAAAATGCAGGATGTCGAACTCGTGCGCCCGACGATGAACCTGGTGCAGCATCGCGAGATGGCTCGCGGTATGATCGCGATAGCCCAGAAGACGCAGACCTTCGGGCGTGCAGGCCGCGAGCTTGGCGGACGTCTCGGAATCGCCGCTCGCGAACAAGGTGACGTCGTGGCCCTGGCGGACCAGTTCTTCGGTGATCCAGCTGACGACGCGCTCTGTGCCGCCGTAGAACTTGGGCGGTACGGCTTCCGAGAGCGGGGCGATCTGGGCAATGCGCACGAAAGGTCTCCTGAGTAGCCTGCGTTTCGGGGATCTAACCCGACCCGGGCTGAGTGGGACATGAACGAAACCCACGGCCAAGGTTATGGTTCCTTGTGCGGTGCAAAGGCAGCGCTTCGTCGTCTTCACCGGGACTTGTCCCCGGTATCCTCGACGACCGGTCGGCCCGCGATGCCCGATCGAGCCGCGAGCCCCGTGGACCGGGACGCCGGCGGACAAGGCGATCCGCGGCGCGCACAAGAATCGAAATCGTAACGAGCAGATTTGAAGTATTACAAATTGATGTTGTGGCCTTTCGGCGACGCCTCCGGAAGGATCATATCCGTCGACCGCTTTCCGCGTTGAGATCATTGCAAGCACCGCACGCCATCGCTCAAGGATTGCGCGGAGCCGATCGGCTTCGAATATCCGAGCGCGAGCGAAAACCATGGTCGGTGATGGTGGAGATGCGAGACGGCCCCGTCATGAAACCATCGGTTGCTTTCTCGCCGCGGTGGCCTGCCTGCTGGCGGGTGTCGCATCCCCGGTCCCAGCACTGGCCGGCCCGGCCACGGACGAGGTCGTCCTGTCCGAGCTGAGCGTGACCGGCACGGGCGGCGAGCGGGCGGGCGGACCGGTGGTCGGCTATCGCGCCACGCGCTCGGCGACGGCCACGCGCACCGACACGCCGCTGGCCGATACGCCGCAATCCGTCCAGGTGGTGCCGCGCGACGTGTTGGTGGATCAGCAGGACGTTCGGCTCGGCGACGCGCTGCAGAACGTCAGCAACGTGCAGCCGGGCGGCACCCTGCAGGGGCGGAGCGAGACCTTCATCATCCGCGGCTTCGCCACGCAGACCTACGCCATCGACGGCATCCTGCTGAACCAGGCGAGCAACTTCTACACCGTCCAGCGCGACCTCGCCGACGTGGAGCGCATCGAGGTGCTGAAGGGACCGGCCTCGGTGCTGTACGGCCGCGGCGAGCCCGGCGGCCTGATCAACATCGTCACCCGGCAGCCGACGCTCGTCCCGTCCGGCGACCTCAGCATCCAGGGCGGCAGCTTCGGCTTTCGGCGCGTGCAGGGCTCCGTGTCGAGCGCCATACCGGGCGTCGAGGGCCTGGCGGCCCGCATCAGCTTCGCGGGACAGTCCGACCCGACCTTCCGCAACTACGGCGATCGCGACAATGCCCGCACCTTCGTGGCGCCGGCCTTCGCCTGGAACCCGTCTCCCGACACCCGCGTGTCGTTCGTCGGCGAGTTCACCCGCACCGACACCCAGTACGACGAGGGACTGATCGCCCGGAACGGACGCGTCCCCCTCGACGACATCGGCCGCTACTACGGCGAGCCCTTCAGCCGCTACAACGCCACGGCGAATTTCGGCGTGCTCCGCATCGAGCACGACGTGAACGAGTCCATCACCCTACGCGAGGTCTTCAGCGCCCAGGGCGGCGCGTTCGATCTCGTCGCGACCCGTGCGACGGGCCTGACCGACAACAACAGGGCCGTGTCACGGCGCGAGACCGCGGTCCGCTCGGCCTATGCCTCGATCGACAGCCAGACCGAGATGGTCGCGAAGTTCGACCTGTTCGGGCTGCGCAACACCGTGCTGGTCGGGTTCGAGTACACCGACGGCTTTCGCCATTCCTACACGACGCAGAGCACCGGCTATCCGTCGGTCAGCTTCCTCACGCCGAGCTTCGGCTCGCCCATCGTCGGCACGGCGCTGCAGGGCGACCTCCGGCAGAGAAGCGAGCTCTACGGCCTCTACCTCCAGGATCAGGTCGACCTCGGCTACGGCCTGCAGGTGCTGATCGGGGTCCGCTACGACACCGGAACGCAGTTCTACTTCAACCGGACGCCGACCTCGCGCACGATCCCGCCGGACCTGGCGTTGTCCGGGACCTCGCCGCGAGTCGGCCTCGTCTACCGGCCGTTCGATCCGCTGACGCTCTATGCGAGCTACACGACGTCGTTCAAGCCGCAGACCGCCAACGTCCTCAACGTCTCGAACCCGACGCCCGAGACCGGGGACCAGGTCGATGTCGGAAGCCGCCTCGACCTTACGCCGGACCTGACCCTGAGCGCGGCCGCCTTCCGCATCACCCGCCAGAACGTGGCCGCCGCCGACCCCGTCAACACCGGCTTCTCGGTGATCACCGGCGAGCAGCGCTCGCAGGGCGTCGAGGCGGATCTGGCCGGCCAGATTCTGCCGGGCTGGAAGGTCATTGGCAGCGTCGGCTACCTCGATGCGCGGATCACCAAGGATGACGTCTACGTCGTCGGGAACCGCCTGATCGGCGTGCCGAGCTTCAGCACCAGCCTGTGGTCGACCTACCAGTTCCAGGAGGGCCCGTTGCGCGGCTGGACCGTCGGCGGCGGCATCACCTATGTCGGGCGGCGCACCGGCGACCTGAACAACAGCTACTCCGTCGGCGGCTATGCGCGCCTCGACGCGGCCGTGTTCTACGATATCGACGAGCACGCCCGCTTCTCGCTGAATGCCCGCAACCTCACCGACCGGCGCTACATCGAGCAGCCGTTCAACCCGTTCAACAACGCCCCGGGCGCGCCGCTCTCGGTGCTCGCCACGGTCACGGCCAAGCTGTGAGCCGAGCCCCGGACGCGTCGCTCGGGACGGCGGGGCCGATCGGGCATCCGCGAAGGCATTGAAGCGGCGCGCGGTTTCTGCCATAAGCCGCTCCGCGTGGAACCGCCCGGCCGGTTAGGGCTGCCGTGGCGGTTCATGCTGCTCCACCAGAAGCATCCATCGAGCGCACCCCTCCGGCCATCGTCGGACGGCTGGGGTTTCGCGCAGCGGAGAGCCAAATGCCCAAGCTGAAGACCAAATCGGGCGCCAAGAAGCGCTTCAAGATCACCGGGACCGGCAAGGTCATGTACGCCCAGGCCGGCAAGCGCCACGGGATGATCAAGCGGACGACGAAGCAGATCCGCAACCTGCGCGGCACCACCACCCTGTTCGAGGGCGATGCCGCCAACGTGAAGAAGTACTTCCTGCCCAACAGCCGGTAAGCCCTTCACGACCGCCGAGACTGCTTTTTTCGATCCAGGAGATACATCATGGCCCGCGTCAAACGCGGCGTGACCAGTCACGCCAAGCACAAGAAAGTCCTCAAGGCCGCCCGTGGCTATTACGGCCGGCGCAAGAACACGATCCGCATCGCCAAGCAGGCGGTCGAGAAGGGCATGCAGTATGCCTACCGCGACCGCAAGAACAAGAAGCGCACGTTCCGCGCCCTCTGGATCCAGCGCCTGAACGCTGCCGTCCGCGAGCACGGCCTGACCTATTCGCGCTTCATCGACGGCCTGGCGAAGTCCGGCATCGCGGTCGACCGCAAGGCGCTGTCCGACCTCGCGATCCACGAGCCGGCGAGCTTCGCCGTCGTGGTCGAGAAGGCCAAGGCCGCCCTGCCCGCTCAGTCCGCCAAGGCCGCCTGAGCCTCATCCGAGCGACGAACCGGCGAAAGGCGCGGGGCTCCCTCGGGGAGCGCCGCGCCTTCGTCATGTTCGCACACCCTGTGACCACGAGCCTGCGCGCCGACGGCGCCGGGCGGTGAACCGCACGCGATGGGACAGCGATGACCGATCTCGACACTCTCGAACGCGACCTGCTCGCCCAGGTCGCGGCCGCCGCCGACGAGGCGTCGCTCGAGGCCCTGCGCGTCGCGGCGCTCGGCAAGAAGGGCAGCGTGTCCGAGTTGCTGAAGACGCTGGGCGCGATGAGCCCGGAGGAGCGCAAGCAGCGCGGCCCGCTCATCAACGGCCTGCGCGACCGGGTGCAGGGCGCGATCGCCCAGCGCCGCGACGCGCTCGCCGAGGCGGCCCTCGAAGCGCGGCTCGCGGCCGAGCGCATCGACGTGACCCTGCCGCTGCGCGAGGCGCCCGAGTCCCGCGGCCGCATCCACCCGATCAGCCAGGTCATCGACGAGATCACCGCGATCTTCGCCGACATGGGTTTCTCGGTCGCCGAAGGCCCGGACATCGAGACCGACGAGCTGAACTTCACCGCGCTGAACTTCCCGCCCGGGCATCCGGCGCGGGAGATGCACGACACCTTCTTCCTGGCGCCCGACAGCGAGGGCAAGCGCAAGGTGCTGCGCACGCACACCTCGCCGGTCCAGATCCGCACCATGCGGTCGCAGACGCCGCCGATCCGGGTGATCATCCCGGGCCGGACCTACCGGCACGATTCCGACCAGACCCACACGCCGATGTTCCATCAGGTCGAGGGGCTGGTGATCGACAAGGCGGCCAACATCGCCAACCTGAAATGGGTGCTCGAGGCGTTCTGCAAGGCGTTCTTCGAGGTCGACGCGGTCAAGATGCGCTTCCGACCCTCGTTCTTCCCCTTCACCGAGCCCTCGGCGGAGGTCGACATCCAGTGCTCGCGCAAGGGCGGCGAGATCCGCTTCGGCGAGGGCACCGACTGGCTCGAGATCCTCGGCTGCGGCATGGTGCACCCGAACGTGCTGCGGAATTGCGGCCTCGACCCGAGCGAGGTCCAGGGCTTCGCCTTCGGCGTCGGCATCGACCGCATCGCCATGCTCAAGTACGGCATGCCGGACCTGCGGCCGTTCTTCGAGGCCGACCTGCGCTGGATCGAGCATTACGGCTTCCGCCCGCTCGACGTGCCGAGCCTGATCGGCGGCCTGACGGGGTAGAAAGGGTGAGCGCCATGACGGAACGCGAAGTGGAAAACGTTGTCTCTTCGGTGCTCGAACACCGCTTTCCCGGTGGGCAATACAAGGCAGCGGAGGTTCGATTCGATACGGATTTCGATGGCGCCCCGATCATCCGCGTGACGGCTCGGTACAATACGCGACCGGCCAGTCGCGCCGAACTCGTGCGAACGGTGCACGCGATCCGGGATGCCCTCATCGCCCGCGGCGACGATCGTTTCGTGTTCCTGAGCAACGACATCGCCGACGAGCGGCAAGTTCACGCGGACGTGGACTGACGCCATGTCCACGATGGTCGCACGCCTGCTACGATTGGCCGAGGATATCGTCGACGCCCACCCGGACAGTTCGAGCGTGAAGCGGCGCGCCGTCAGCACGGCCTATTACGCTGCATTCCACGCCCTCGCCCGCCTGTGTGCCGACACCCTTCTCGGCGATTCCGATCGCGCGTCGAGCGAATACGAGAAAGTCTACCGCGCGCTCGATCACGGTTCGCTTCGCACGGCCTTCCAGCCCAAAGGCAGCCCGCTCGCGACGAATGTCTCGCTCAAACGGATCGGCGACCTGATCGTGCCGTTGCAGGGGGCACGCATGCTCGCCGATTACGCACCACCCCGCCTCGGCTTCTACCAGGAAAATGCAGCTCGCGATCACCTGGAGCAGGCCCGCGAGCTGGTCGGCCTCCTCGAAGCCTTGAGCGCATCCGAAAGGATGAGCTTGGCGATCCACCTGATCTTCAAAGACAGACCGAAATGAAATTCACCCTCTCCTGGCTCAAGGACCACCTCGACACCGAGGCGTCCCTCGACGTGATCGCCGAGACGCTCACCCGCATCGGGCTCGAGGTCGAGGGCATCGAGGACAAGGCGGCGGCGCTGAAGCCCTACGTGGTGGCGAAGATCCTCACCGCCGAGCAGCATCCCAACGCCGACCGGCTCAGGGTCTGCAGCGTCGACGCCGGGGACGGGCAGCCGCTCCAGGTGGTCTGCGGCGCGCCGAACGCGCGCGCCGGCCTGCTCAGCGTGTTCGCGCCGCCGGGCACCTACGTGCCGGGCAAGAACATGACCCTCTCGGTGGGCAACATCCGCGGCGTCGAGAGCCGCGGCATGCTGTGCTCGGGGGCCGAGCTCGGCCTCGGGGACGACCACGACGGCATCCTCGAGCTGCCGGCCGACGCGCCGGTGGGCACGCCCTACGCGCTGTGGGCCGGGCTCGACGATCCGGTGATCGAGATCAACCTGACGCCGAACCGCCCGGACTGCGCCTCGGTCCACGGCATCGCCCGCGACCTCGCCGCCACCGGCATCGGTGCCCTGAAGCCCCTGGCCGAGCCGCGGATCCGCGGCGAAGACCCCTGCCCGGTCGCCGTCGCCCTCGACATTCCCGAGGCGGCGCGCGACCTCGCCCCGCACTTCGCCCTCCGCCGCGTGCGCGGCGTGCGCAACGGGTCCTCGCCGGACTGGATGCAGGCGCGGCTGCGTGCGATCGGCCTTCGCCCGATCAACGCGCTGGTCGACATCACGAACTACATGACCTTCGACCAGGGCCGGCCGCTGCACGTGTTCGACGCCGCCAAGGTGGCCGGCGGCCTGACCGTCCGGCTCGCCCGCGAGGGCGAGACCCTGAAGGGCCTCGATGGGCGCGAGCACGCGCTCGGCGGCGAGATGGTCGTCATCGCCGACGACAACGGCGTCGAATCCATCGCCGGCATCATCGGCGGGGCGGCCTCGGGCTGCGACGCCTCCACCACCGACGTGCTGATCGAATCGGCGCTGTGGAACCCGGCCAACATCGCGCAGACCGGACGGCGGCTCGGCGTGATCACCGATGCGCGCTACCGCTTCGAGCGCGGCGTCGACCCGGCCTCGACGCTGCCCGGGCTCGACCGCGCGACGCAGCTCGTCCTCGACCTCTGCGGCGGGATCCCGTCCGAGGCGACGATCGCCGGCGCGATGCCCGAGACCGACCGCGTCGTCGACTTCCCCTGGACCGAAGTGCGGCGGCTGGCCGGGATCGAGCTGTCCCGCGCCGAGATGACCGTCACGTTGGAGGCGCTCGGCTTCCAGGTCTCCGGCACCGGCGACCGGGCGAAGGTGCTGCCGCCGTCGTGGCGGCCCGACATCGAGGGCGAGGCCGACCTCGTCGAGGAGATCATCCGCATCGCGGGCCTCGACCGGATCGAGCCGAAGCCGCTGGCGCCGCTGGCCGGCCTCGCGCGCCCGACGCTGACGCTGATCCAGAAGCGCACCCGCCGCGCCCAGCGCGCGCTGGCGAGCCGCGGCCTGATGGAAGCGGTGACGTGGTCGTTCATCCCGCACGACGACGCGGTGCTGTTCGGCGGCGGCGGCGCCGACCTGGTGCTGGCCAACCCGATCGCCTCGGAACTCTCCGACATGCGGCCGAGCCTGGTGCCGGGCCTGCTGCGAGCAGCGCAGCGCAACGCCGACCGCGGCTATCCCGATGCTGCCCTGTTCGAGGTCGGGCAGTGCTTCGCCGACGACACGCCGGAGGGACAGACCATCCGCGCCGCGGCCGTGCGCCGGGGAACGGCCAACCTCGCGGGCGGCGGGCGCCACTGGGACGGCACCGCGCCGACCGTGGACGCCTTTCAGGCCAAGGCCGACGCGATGGCGATGCTGGCCGCCCTCGGCGTTCCGACGGGCGGGCTCCAGGTCGTGGCGGGCGGCCCGGACTGGCTGCATCCCGGCCGCTCGGGCACGCTCCAGTTCGGCCCGAAGAACCCGGTCGGCTTCTTCGGCGAGGTGCATCCGCGGGTGATGAAGGCACTCGATCTCAAGGGCACCCTGGTGGCGTTCGAGATCGTCCTCGACGCGATCCCGGCCCCGAAGCTGAAGCCGACCAAGACCAAGGGCGCGGCGACGCTCTCGGACTTCCAGCCGCTGTCGCGCGACTTCGCCTTCGTCGTCGGCCGCGACGTCGCCGCCGGCGAGATCGTCAAGGCGGCGGCCGGCGCCGAGCGCAAGCTCGTCACCGGCGTCGACGTGTTCGACGTCTACGAGGGCACCGGCATCCCGGACGGCTCGAAATCGGTGGCGATCGCGGTGCGGCTGCAGCCGCTGGAGCGGACGCTGACCGATGCGGAGATCGAGGCGGTGAGCGCCCGGATCGTCGCCGAGGTCGGCCGCAAGACCGGCGCGACGTTGCGCGGCTGACCCCCGCGCCCCGACGACCATACCGGCGCGCGACCTGCACGCGACGCGATCGGCACGCAACGAGGGCGACCCGACCATGACCGACGCCGAAGCGCTCAACCAGGCACTGTCCCTTGCCGAGACCCTGCCCGAGCCGCTGCTGCGTCGCGCCCTGGCCGAGCCGGATCTCGTCGCGGACGAGACCCTTCGCCTCCTCGCGGGGGCGGCCGAGGGCGCCGAGCTGACGCCGGAGCAGGAGAACCTGCTGTTCTGGGGGCTGCACGTGCTCGCCCATGTCCGCGATCCGCGGCTGCTCGCCCCGCTCCTGCGCTTCCTGCGCCAGGACGAGGAGAGCGTGGACGCGGTGCTCGGCGACGCCGTCACCACGACACTCGCCCGCATGATCGCGAGCCTGTTCGACGGGCGGACCGACGGGATCTTCGCGCTGATCCTCGACAGCACGGTCGACGATGCGGTGCGCCAAGCGCTGCTGTCCGCCTGCGTCTTCCTGGCGATCGAGGGGCGGATTCCGCGCCAGACCCTGCGCGACCTGCTGGTCCGCTTCGACGACGCGAAGGCCGCCGTCGAGGAGGCGGTCGGCTGGATCGCCTGGGAGGAGGCGATCGCCTATCTCGGCCTGCGCGAGCTCGCCCCGCGGGCCGAGGCGGCCCGGCGCGACAAGCGCATCACCGACGAGTTCAGCGATGCCGCGTGGTTCAAGGAGACCCTGCGCGAGGCCGAGCGCAAGCCCAACGACCGGTCGCGCCTCGACGCGTGGAACCACGGCTACCTCGACAACCCGATCGTTCAGCTCGCATGGACCAAGGCCGGCTACGGCCTGCCGACGGTCAACCCGTTCAAGGACGTCGGCCGCAACGATCCCTGCCCGTGCGGCAGCGGCAAGAAGTTCAAGAAGTGCTGCCTCGGCAAGGTGGATGCCGAAGCGGAATGGACCCCGCCATCAGGCTTGTGACGGCACCGCGCCGCTGAGCGGGTTCGCCTCGTCCCAGGCGTAGCCCAAGGTCTCGAACCGCATCGCGCGGGCATCGACCATCAGCAGCCGCCCGACCAGCGGCTCGCCGAAGCCGGTCACCGCGCGGATCACCTCCATCGCCATCAGCGAGCCCATCACGCCGGCGAGCGCCCCGAGCACGCCGGCTTCCGCGCAGGGCGGCACGGTGCCGGGCGGCGGCGGGTTCGGGAACAGGCAGCGGTAGGTTGGGTTCGGGTCGCCGTCCGGCCCGGTCTCGTGGGCGCGGATCGTCGTCAGCGTGCCGTCGAAACGGCCGAGGGCGGCGGTGACCAAGGGGCGGCGCGCCCGGTAGCAGGCGTCGGATACGGCGTAGCGGGTCGCGAAGTTGTCCGAGCCGTCGGCGACGACGTCGTACGCGGCGGCCAAGGCTTCGGCGGATGCGGCATCGACCCGGATCGGATGGGCGACCACCGTCACGTTCGGGTTGAGGCGGGCGACGGCGTCCGCGGCGCTTTCGACCTTCGGCCGGCCGAGATCCGGTGTGCCGTGGATGATCTGGCGCTGCAGGTTCGAAAGCGAGACCGTGTCGTCGTCGACGATGCCGATCGTGCCGATGCCGGCGGCGGCTAGGTACTGGATCAGCGGGGCACCGAGCCCGCCGGCACCGATCACGAGCACGCGCGCCGCCTTCAGCCTGCCCTGCCCGGGGCCGCCGATCTCCGGCAGCACGAGGTGGCGGGCGTAGCGTTCGATCTCGTCGGATGTCAGGGCCATGCGCAGCAGATAATCCGCGCGACCGGCCGGTGAAAGCGCGACGGCCCGTGAAAGGCGCATGGTCTGGGAATGGCGACGCGCGACCGCAGCATGAAAAACGCCGCCTCGCGGAGCGAGACGGCGTTTTGAAATTCCACGGGCCTCGGCGGAGCGATCAGCGCGGCGCCAGGATCATGATCATCTGGCGGCCTTCGAGCATCGGCTCACTTTCCACCTTGGCGATCTCGGCGGTCTCGGTCTTCACCCGCTCGAGCAGGCGCAGGCCGATATCCTGGTGCGCCATCTCGCGGCCGCGGAAGCGCAGGGTCACCTTGACCTTGTCGCCCTCCTCGAAGAAGCGCTGCACCGACTTCATCTTGGTGTCGTAGTCGTGCTTGTCGATGCCGGGGCGGAGCTTGATCTCCTTGACCTCGACCGTCTTCTGCCGCTTGCGGGCCTCGTTCTGCTTCTTCTGTTCGTTGAAGCGGAAGCGGCCGTAATCGAGCAGCTTGCAGACGGGAGGAACGGAGTTCGGTGCAATCTCGACGAGGTCGAGGCCGGCCTCTTCGGCCAGGGCCAGAGCATCGAAGAAGGCGACGACGCCCCGGTTCTGGCCGGTGTCGTCGATGAGCTGCACTTCGCGCACGCCGCGGATATCCCGGTTGGCGCGAGGCCCGTCCTTCTGCGGGGCCGGCATGGCTCTCATGGGTCTACGAATGGCGGTGTTCTCCTGATGCAACGACGAAACGGCGGCCCCTGGCATCCCGTTCCAGGCTGCCCAGACCACCGATCGCTCCGGCCTATCCCGGACAGCTTACCTTGGCCGAACCGTGCGGCAAGTCAACACATGC
The DNA here is from genome assembly GCF_022829325.1 of Methylobacterium sp. J-092. Lineage (NCBI taxonomy): Bacteria > Pseudomonadati > Pseudomonadota > Alphaproteobacteria > Hyphomicrobiales > Methylobacteriaceae > Methylobacterium > Methylobacterium sp. J-092. The sequence continues at coordinate 51,748 of NZ_JAKSXU010000069.1, forward strand.
CGCCGTTTCGACGCAAAACCATACCGGCTCCCGCGATGCGAAAACCTTTTCCCCGATGTGAAGCCTGCAGACCAAAAGAACAAGCCCCCATCGCGACGCGGGGTCAGGCGGGCTCCGACCGGCCGAGCAGCTTGGCGTAGATCGCCAGCGTGTCGCCGACCATGCGCTCCAGGGAGAAGTTCGCCTCCACATGGGCGCGCTCGCGGCGGGCCAGCGCGTCGCGCGCGCTGGCGCCGAGCAACAGCGCCTCCGCCAGTGCCGCCGCGAGCGCCGCCGCATCGCCGGCGGGAACGCGCCAGCCGGTGCGCTGGCCGGCCGACACTTCGGGCGGGCTCAAAACGGTTTCGGGGACCGCGCCGAGATCGGACACCACCACCGGCGTGCCGAGCGCCTGGGCCTCGACGGCGGAACGGCCGAACGCCTCCGGCTCGACGGAGGGCACAGCGACGACCGAGGCGGCCCGGAAGGCCGCCGGCATGTCGGTGCAATGCCCGACGCGGCGGACGACGCCCTCGAGCCCGCGCGCCACGACCAGCGCGTCGAGCTCGCGCTCGTAGGCGACCCTGCCCTGGGGGTCGCCCGCGAGCACGATGGCGAAGTCGGCGACGCCCTGCGCGCGCATCAGCGCCGCCGCCTCGATCAGGATGCGCTGGCCCTTCCACGCGGTGAGGCGGGCCGCCAGCAGGACGACGCGCTCGTGCGGGGCGACGCCCCAAACGCGGCGCAACGCCTCGACCCGCGCGGCGCCGACCGCGACGGGAGTGAAGGCGGAGAGGTCGGTTCCGCGGTGGATCACCTGAACCCGGTCGCCCGCCTGCTCGGCATGCAGGCGACGGATCAGGTCGGCGGTGTAGTGCGAGTTGGCGATCACCACGTCGCCGCGCGCCATCACCGAGTTGTACAGCACCTTCACGCCGGTACGACCGGAATAGCTGCCGTGATAGGTCGTAACGAAGGGCAGCTTCAGCCGTCGCGCGGCGCCGAGCGCGACCCAGGCCGGGGCGCGGGACCGCGCATGGATGATCTGCACGCCCTCGCGCCGGCACAGGCGCGCTAGGCGGCCGACGTTGAGGGCCATATGAACGGGGTTCTTCGACGCCGCCGGGAACGGCAGGCAGATGCCGCCCTTGGCCTGAAGCTCGCCGACGAGGCGCCCGCCTTCCGTCGCGACCAGCGCACGCGCACCCGCCGCCGCGAGGCCGGCCGCGATGTCGACGGTGGTGCGCTCGGCACCGCCGGCGTCGAGGTCGGGAATGATCTGGAGGACGCAGGCACCGGCCAGCGGCGACGCGTCGCCGGGAAAGCCGACCGACGGACGGGAATCGCCGTTCATCGGCGGCTGCGCGGCGAGAGGGCGCAGGCGGGCCGCGGCCGCAGGGAAGCGTTCATTGTCATAGGATCACGGGTACGCTTTACGGTCTGGTAAACGGCGGCTGAAGACGCGGCGTTCAGGTCGGGAACGCGCGGGCCGGGCGAATCGGGAGAGCGGGATGCGGGACGGGACGACGTTGGAGCACGTCGACGTCGGCGAAGGAGCGGACCAACGCCGAATCGCCGTGCGCGTGCGCGACGGGGCGGGTCCGGCGATCGTCTGGCTCGGAGGCTTCCGCTCGGACATGGGCGCCACCAAGGCGATGGCGGTCGACGCCTGGGCCGCTGCCGAGGGGCGGCGCTTCGTGCGGTTCGATTATTCCGGCCACGGCGAATCCGAGGGCGAGTTCTCGGCCTGCACGATGTCGACTTGGCTCGCCGACGCCGAGGGCGTGCTCGCCGCGCACGCGCCGGAAGCGCCGGTGCTGATCGGATCCTCGATGGGCGGATGGATCGCCTGCCTCGCGGCGCGAAACCTCGCCGCGCGCGGGGCGCCGGCGCCGACCGGCCTCGTGCTGATCGCGCCGGCTCTCGACTTCACCGAGGACCTGATGTGGGATCGGTTCCCGCCCGAGGTGCGCCGCACGCTGGAGCAGGACGGCGTCTGGCTGCGCCAGAGCGCCTACGCGCCCGAGCCCGACGCGATCACCATGGCGCTGATCGAGGATGGCCGGCGCAACCGCCTGCTGACCAGCGCCCTCGACCTGCGCTGCCCGGTCCACATCCTCCAGGGTATGAACGATCCGGACGTGCCGCACGCCCACGCCTTCCGCATCCTGGACCGGCTGCCGGCGGCGGGCACGGTCCTCACGCTGATCGCGGACGGCGACCACCGCCTGTCGCGGCCGCAGGATATCGCGCGGCTGCTCTCGGCGGTGGCGGAGATGGCGAGACCGGCTAGTGCAGGCTGACCGGGAAGAGGTCGTGCTCGGCGGCGTTGGCGAGGATCACCTCGCGCGAGTCCGCGAGCAGGATCGGCGCGCCGCTGGCCGACAAGAGCGCGAACAGGTCGAGGCCGGGCGTCAGCTGCGGCGCCTGCGGGAACAGCCGCATCACCTCGTCGGAGCGGATCGAGCGGACGTAGGCGATGTGCCCTTCGCCCAGGGCCGCGAGGTCGGCAGCGTTGAATTCGGCCGGATCGAGGTCGGCGGCCGTCAGCGGGGAGGTGTTGAGGTCGGTCATGTCGTGCCCTCCTTTCGAGGCAGAGCAATCGGCCCGAAAACGATCCCGTCTTGATCGAACCGATCCGGCGATCGTGGGCCTGATCCTGATGTGGGGTGCTTTTCCCGCGGATCAATCGCGCTCGAGGATGGCGATGCGGCGCACCACCCGCTCGGGCTCGGGCCGCGCCAGATCGATCGAGAGCAGCCCGTTCGACAGGTCGGCGCCGAGCACCTCCATCCCGTCGGCCAGCAGGAACGCGCGCTGGAACTGCCGCGCCGCGATGCCACGGTGGAGGAACAGCCGCTCCATGTCGTCGACCTGACGGCCGCGGACGATCAGCTGGTTCTCCTCCAGCATCACGTCGAGCTGGTCGCGCGTGAAGCCGGCCACCGCCAGGGTGATCCGCAGGCGGTCCGGCTCCCGGTCGGTGCGGGCCAGACGCTCGATGTTGTAGGGCGGGTAGCCGTCGTTGGCGGCCTTGGAGACCCGGTCGAGGGCCTGCTCGATCTCGTCGAACCCGAGCAGGAACGGGTGTCCGAACGGAGATGGACGGGTCATCGGCGGCAACACCCCTGTGGAGGCCCCGTGCCCGAATGCCGGTGGGCGCCTCGTCGCGGGGCCCGCTGGCGGCAGCGCCCCTTCCGGCCCAGTGGCCCGGCACGCCAAGATATGGACGAGGCGACCCGGCCCATCAAGGGACGCCGCGCCGCGTCGAAGGCGGGACGCACGGGCAGAAGCGGCAACGGACGGCGGGATCTTTCGGCAACAGACGACGGCCGAGAACAGGGATGTATTCGTAACAGTTTGGAACGGCTCTGATTTTCGGCCGTGCCCTTGATCCTTCCCCTCCACCTCGGATACTTCCGCCCCGCAGGCACAGTGCGGTCCGTTTCAGCGTGACGAGGCGGTGCGGCAGGCACTTTCCGGAGGCCGAATGTCCGCACCGATCCTGTCGAAGCATGCGCCGATGCCGCGGGTGGCGGAGGTCTGCAACGACGACGCGGAGGTGCTGGCGCTCTCGGTCGCCCGGTTCGTGGCCGCGGGCTACATGACGCGGGACATCGCGTGCTGGGATGCGGCGTTCGACGGTGCGGAGACGCTTCTCGGCGCCGAGGCCGGCGGCCGCTTCGTCTCCGGGATCGTCGGGGTCGTCCGCGCGCTGCGCACCGAGCGCGCCGATGACGGGCCGTTCATGCCGGCGACCTGCTGCCGGCTGACCGGGCACGAATGCGCGCTGGTCGGCCTGATCGGGCGCGGCCGGCGCAGGCTCTGGGGCGAGGTCGAGCGCGGCGCGGCCGCGATCACCGGCCGGCCCGAAGCGCCGCGCCTCGTCGCCGCGCTGCGTGCGGCGGTCGGGCCGATCGACGAGGCCGCGGGGCGTCTCGGGGCATCGAAGCGCCGGCCGGACGGTGCGGCCCTGCACTGACCGGACGGAGCCGGACCCGACCGGATCCTTCCGGGGCGAACGAGATCGATGCGGCGCAGGGCGCCGGGAGACCGCCGCGGGGCGGAGGATGGAAAGCGAGTCGATGGCTGAACAAATGCTCGGGCGAGGCGTCCCGCTCTACCGGCGCCGGATCGGGCGCCTCGCGCTCGATACGGCGGCCAGCGCCGGGCTGTCGCTCGTGCTGGCGGCCTCGCTCGTCGTGTCGGCAACGGCGCAGGACGCCGGTTCCGCCGACAAGGCCGCGCCGATCAAGCTCCAGCTCAACCGGCTCGAGCCCGCCGACGATTCGTGCCGCGCGACCATCATCGTCGACAACAGCCGTGGGACGGCCCTGAAATCCTACAAGCTCGACCTGTTCGCCTTCGACACCGACGGGATCGCGCAGAAGCGGGTCGCCGCCGAGCTCGGCCCGATCCCCGCCCGCAAGACCACCGTCAAGATCTTCAACTTCCCCGGGATCGCGTGCCCGAAGCTGAGCCGCGTGCTGCTCAGCGACGTGCTCGCCTGCGAGGGCGGGGACGCCACCCGCGAATCCTGCCTGGAGCGCACCGAGACCGAGACCAAGGCGAACGTCCCGTTCGATCGCTGAGCCGACCTCGCCGGCGGGCCCGCCGGCGAGACCTCGTGAGAACCGACCCGCCCGACGGCCCCGCGCCGCCGGGCGGCCCGCGGCCGTTGCCGCATCCGAATGACACCCGAGGGAACCCGCAATGGATCCGACTTCCGCCCCGATCGATGCCGGTCACGACTTCTCGTTCGTGGGCCTGTTCCTGCAGGCCGACCCGATCGTGAAGGGGGTGATGATCCTGCTGGTGGTCGCCTCCCTCGCCTGCTGGACCGTGGTGTTCGAGAAGATCGTCCGGCTCGCAGCCGCCCGGCGGCAGGCCAAGGCGTTCGATGCGCTGGTGCGCTCGGGCGGCAACCTCGAGACCGGGATGAAGGGCATCGCCGGCCACGTGGTGAAGGCGGCCCTCGACGCCTGGCGCGACCAGGACGCCTCGGAGACCCGCGCCGAGCGGCGCGACCGCATCGAGCGGGCCATGCGCGCCGCGCTGACGCTGGAGGTCAAGCGCCTGCAGAACGGCCTCGCGCTCCTGGCGACCTCCGGCTCGACGGCGCCGTTCGTCGGCCTGTTCGGCACGGTCTGGGGCATCATGAACTCGTTCTCGTCGATCGCCCGCAGCCAGGACACCTCGCTCGCGGTGGTGGCGCCGGGCATCGCCGAGGCGCTGTTCGCCACCGCGATCGGCCTCGTCGTCGCGATCCCGGCGGTGATGGCCTACAACAAGCTCGCCAACGACGTCGGGCGGATCCAGAGCACCTTCGTCTCCGGCATCGGCGTGCTCGGCAACCGTCTCGCCCGCGACCGCGGCGTCCAGCACCGCGCCGCCGCCGAGTAGCGCCCCCCGGCGATCTCACGATGCGCGAGCCCGGCCCCGCGAAGGGCGGCCGGGCCTTCCATTCCCGCAGCGGCCGCCCTCGAGGGCCGGGCCGCCGATCCCGGAGGACGCCGCATGGCGATGGGTTCGATCCGCGCGAGCGGTTCCGACGATGACGATCTCGACACCGCACCGATGTCGGAGATCAACGTGACGCCGATGGTCGACGTCATGCTGGTGCTGCTGATCATCTTCATGGTCGCGGCGCCGCTGATGACGACGGGCGTGCCGGTGCAGCTGCCGAAGACCTCGGCCGCCAAGGTCGCGCAGTCGCAGAAGCCGGTCGAGGTGACGATCGACAAGGACGGCAAGCCGTCGATCGCCAAGGAGATCTTCACGAACGAGACGCTGATGCCGCGCCTCCGCGCCATGGCGGCCGAGAACAAGGACCAGGTGATGCTGGTCCGCGGCGACAAGGACGTGCCCTACGGCAAGATCATGGAAGTGATGGGCCTCGTCGGGCAGGCGGGCTTCACCAAGGTCTCGCTGATCGCCCAGTCGCCCGGCGGTGCCGCGCCCGGCGCGTCTCCGGCGGCGCCCTCAGGTGGGGCGGCCAACGGGGCGGCTCGGTAAGCCATGTCCGTCATCGCCGACACCGGGGCTCCCGAATCCCGCACGTCCGGGCTCGTGCCCGCCTTCCTCGTCGCGCTCGTGCTGCATCTCGGCGCGCTGGCCGGCCTCGCCCTGTTCAAGCTGACCCCGCCGGCTCCCCCCGGCGAGCAGCAGATCTCGATCGACCTCGCCCCGCTGATGACCGACGCGGACACGCAGGCGCCGAGCGAGACCCAGGCGAGCGAAGCCGCTCCGCCGGAAACCAAGCCGGTCGAGGATCCGGCCGAGGCGGAGCCGACCAAGCCGCCGCCGGAGGTGGCCGAGGCGAAGCCCGACGAGGCCGTGGTCGCGCCGCCGCCGCCCGCGTCCGTCGCGGAGGTCCCGCCCGACGCCGTCGCGGTCGAGCCCGAGAGCCAGATCATCACCTCCCAGGCCGAGCAGGCCGAGCCGCTGGCGCCCCCGCCGCCGGTGGTCGCGCAGGCGCCGGAGCCCGAGAAGCCGGCCGAGCCGCAAAAGCCGAAGGTCGACCTCGCCAAGCTCAAGGCCGAGCGCGAGGCGAAGCTCCGGGCGCAGAAGCGCCGGGAAGAGCTCGAGGAGGCCCGCCGCGAGGCCATCGAGGAGCGCAAGGAGGCGGTCCGCGAGGCGAAGGCCAAGGCCGCTCGCGAGGCCAAGGCGAAGCAGGCCCAGGCCCGCGCGGGCGCGGAGAGCCGGAGTTCCGCATCGTCCTCACGCGAGAACGCGTCGGGCCGGGCCTCGGCCGGGAGCGATCCGAGCGCCATGCGGCAATGGACCGGGGCGATCAGCTCGGCGATCCATGGCCGGATGAACCCCGGTGCCGCGAGCGGCACGGCCGGCGGCACGGCGATGGTGCGCTTCACAGTGCTGCGGTCCGGCCAGGTGACGAGCGCCGGCCTGGCGCGCAGCAGCGGCGTCAGCCAGATCGACAGCGCGGCGCTCGGCGCCGTGCGCGGGAGCCTGCCGGCGGCGCCCGCCGGCGTGACCCAGTCGAGCCTGTCGGTGACGATCCCGCTCAATTATCGCGTGCGCTGAACCGACGTCCGAGCCGCCGGCGGAAGGTGCCACCGGCGGTCATACGTTCGTTCGTCGAAGGTTAGGCTACGGCTGCACGGGAAAAGTCGCCGTGACTTGCCTTCGACCAGGACGCGGCATTCGCCATCGGGGCCTCCGGCGTGCTACACAATCACTCGTTCCGCACGCCGCGACGGGTTCGCGGTGGATCGGCGGAGACGATGCGAACCGGCCGCCCACCTGTCCTCGGGTTGCGCCGAGCCTGCCCATCCCGACGCAACGGCGCGCTCCTGCGGAGCGTGGAGCGCCCTTGTCGTGACGGGACCCGGACGGGACGAAAGGAATATGATGAGCGACGAGATCGATACGGGCGCGGACGCCGAGGACGAAGTCCGGACGCCGGAAGAGGAAGCCAAGCACAAGGCCGAGGAGCGGGCCGAGCGCGCGGAACGGGCCGAGCGCATGCAGCGCGAGGGCGCCCAGGCCATGGCGGAGCACATCGCCTCGATCAAGGCCGTCGACGAGCGCACGGTCCGCCTGCGGGCGCTGCGGCTCGCCAAGGAGGCCGCCGACGCGCAGGCCAAGGCCGCCGAGGTGAAGCCGCTGACGAAGGCGGCCGCCGCGAAGGCCAAGGCTGCGGAGAAGGCCGCAGACAAGGCGGCCGACAAGGCCGTGGCGGAGAAGGCGGCCGCGAAGAAGAATGCGGCCAAAGCCGCCAAGAAGGCCTGAGGCGCGTTCATGGCCTTCGACCGCACGCGCCGCATCACCGATCCGCGTCAGGCGGCCGAGGCCGCCTTCAAGGCGGCCACCACCGCCAAGCCCGCCCCGGCGGCCGCACCGCCGGCCCCGCGTCAGCCGCAGGCCGCCCCGGGCGCTCGGGAATCGGTGACGCTCCGCCTCGACAGCGCCGTGCTCGCGCATTTCCAGAAGGACGGCCCGGGCTGGCAGGACCGCCTCAACGACGCGCTTAAGGCGCTCGTCGCTGGCTGACGCGCTACGCCGTCAGGTCGAGCCGCGCCGGATGCGGTTCACCGCACGGTCGAGGGCGCCGAGGAACTCGGACCGGTCGCGCGCCGAGAACGGGCGCGGCCCGCCGGTGATGGCGCCGGCCTCGCGCAGGTCCTGCATCAGGTTGCGCGTCGCCAGCGCCATGCCGATCGACGCGTCCGAGAACGGCTTGCCGTTCGGCCCGATCACCGTCGCGCCCGCCTTCACGCAGCGGCTGGCCAGCGGCACGTCGGCCGTGACGACGATGCTGCCCGGCCCGGCGCGTTCGGCGATCCAGTCGTCGGCGGCATCCATCGCGTCGCCGACCACCACGCGCTCGATCCAGGGCTCGCGCGGCACGTTCAGGAAGCTGTTGGCGACGACGTAGACGTGCAGCCCGTAGCGGGCGGCGACGCGATAGGTCTCGTCCTTCACCGGGCAGGCGTCGGCGTCGACGTAGATCGCCGTCGAGCCGGTCATGACGGCCGCCTCGCGGCGGCGCGCCGCTCCGCCGTCGCTCTCGGCCGACGGGCCTTCGGCACCAGGCGCGCCGAGAATCCCGCGACCATCAGGAGCACGCCAAGGGCGAACTGCGCCTTCGAGATCTCGCCGCCGATCGACAGCACGATCGCCCGGCCGACCACGACGATGCCGGCGAGCGGCAGGCCGTAGCGCAGCAGCATGCGCAGGGCGGTGAGCCAGCGTCCGCTCATCGCGCGACCCGAAGCGCCGGCCGCTCTGCCTCGATCGGCTGGGGCACCTCGGGGGCCGGCCGCTCCAAGGTCGCCACCGAGAGCGGCTGGCCGCGCCCGCGCAGGGCGTGGGCTCCGAGGGACCGCGCCGCGATCCCGGGCGGCAACCCGCCGAGGCGGGTGAGCAGGTCCTGCGAGATGAGGATGTTCACGCCGAGCGGCCGGCACAGCGCCTCGATCCGCGAGGTGACGTTCACCGCGTCTCCGAAATAGGCGATTTTGTGCCGGTCGACGCCGACTTCCGCCGTGACCACCGATCCGCCGTGCAGGGCCGCGCGCAGCCGCGGCACCGTGCCGAAGCGCGCGGTCCACGCCGGCGCATCCGCCTCGATCCGGTCGAGCACGTCGAACACGCAGGCGACGCAGCGCGCATCCTTGAGGCCGCGCGCCATCGGCCAGGTGATCATGGCGAGGTCGCCGATGTAATCGTCCGTGGAGCCGGCGTTGCGCCGCACCGGCTCGGCCAGCGTCGCGAAGATCGCGCCGAGATATTCCTGCGCCCGGAGGTCGCCGTGGGTCTCGGCGAAGGCGGTGGAGCCGACCACGTCGAGGAACAGGAAGATGCGCTCCTCCCGCACCGGCTTGTGGTAGCGTCCGACGAGGAAGTTCACGAACACCTCGCCGCCGATCAGGTCGCGCATCCGCACGACGAAGACCAGCAGCGCCGAGACCGCGAGCGAGTAGGCCAGCACCCGCGGCGTGATCCGAACCGCCGCCGACAGGCTGTCGGCGGTGAGCCCGAGCGACCAGACCACGAGGCCGCCGAGCGCGCAGCCGAGCGCGATCATCAGCACGTAGAGCAGCTCGGCCGAGGGCACGTACAGCATCGCCGGGAGGCGGCGCAGGCGCGTCTGAAGCCCGGAGAGAATCAGCCCGCGATCGAACGACAGCACCGTCACGCCGACGGCGAGGCCGTAGATCAGGCCGGCGGCGAGCGAGGTGCCACCGACGAACAGGAGGTTGTAGAGAAGGCCGGCCCCGCCCGATGCGACGACGATCAGGGCCCAGAACCAGCGATGCTGCGGCAGCATTCAGCGATCCGCCTGGGCGGGGAGCGGGACGGGAGGCGGACAGGCAGCGTGCACGAAACCGATCCTGAAGCGTTCTCGAACCGGAGAGGGACGTAGCCCGCGGGACGGCGCCCCGTTTCGGAAACGGGACATCGTCCAAAGTCTAGGTCCGGCCCCCGTGCCGAGCCATTGCTCAACGTCCCATGATGGCGCGATTAAGGCGCGGGCGCCATCCGTTCGCCGATCGGGTGGCCGCGCCGCCGACATCGGACCTTCGGGGCGCACCGCGCGCCCCAGCGAGACAGGATCCACGCGATGCACGCCAGACCCTTCGGCTCGACCGGCCTCAACGTCCCGATCATCGGGCAGGGCACGTGGCACATCGATGCCACGGCCCGCGACGGCGCGGTCGCCGCCCTGCGGGCGGGCATCGATGCCGGCATGACCCACATCGACACGGCCGAGATGTACGGCGACGGCGAGGCCATCGTCGGCGAGGCGATCCGCGGCGTGCGCGAGGAGGTCTTCCTCGTCTCCAAGGTGGTTCCGGGCAACGCGACGCGGCGCGGGGTGGCGCGGGCCTGCGAGCAGTCGCTGCGGCGGCTCGGGACAGACCGGCTCGACGCCTACCTGCTGCACTGGCCCGGCAGCCACCCGCTGGAGGAGACCATCGCCGGGTTCGAGGACCTGCGGCAGGCGGGCAAGATCCTGGCCTGGGGCCTGAGCAACTTCGACGTCGACGACCTCGACCGGGCGCTGCGCATCGCCGGCCCCTACCGCATCGCCTGCAACCAGGTGCTGTACCATCTCGGCGAGCGGGCGATCGAGCACGCGGTGCTGCCGTGGTGCGCCGCGAACGGGGTCGCGCTCGTCGGCTACTCGCCCTTCGGCAGCGGCGACTTCCCGAACCCGTCGAGCGCCGGCGGCCGCGTGCTCGCCGGCATCGCCGCGGCGCACGGGACGACGCCCTACGCCGTGGCCTTGGCGTTCCTGACGCGGATCGAGAACACCTTCACCATCCCGAAGACCGGCCGCGCATCGCGGGCGATCGAGAATGCGGGCGCGGCGAAGCTTCATCTCAACGCGGCCGAGATCGCGATGATCGAGGCGCAGTTTCCGCGCGGGCCGCGGCCGCGAACCCTGCCGATGCTGTGAATCGCGTGCCGTCGGCGCCGCCCTGTCGCGCTACCGTCAGCGATCCCGGGCTATCGGTCGTCCCGGGCACGGGCGGAGAGCTCTCGGAGACGATGATGGCGAAGCGGTCGATCGCGCGGCGATGCCTAGCCGCCATGCTGGCCGGTGGTGCGGCTGTCGCCGCCGGTGGCGTCGCGGCCGCGCCGCTGGCCGGACCCTACGGCGAGACGCTGACGATCGACGACAAGGGCATCACGCTGCGCTTCCCGGACGACGCGGCCCAGCTTCGGATCGGCGGCAAGCTGCAGCTCGATTTCGGGGCGGCCGGCATCCGCCAGCCGGGGTTTGCCGAGCCGTTCTCCGACAACGTCGGCGTCCGGCGCTCGTGGATCGAGAGCTACCTGACGCACGGCAAATCCATCGAGATCGCGTTCCAGTACGATTTCGCCGACCCGATGCGGCCGATCAACGATGCGGCGATCGCCTGGAAAGGCATCCCGGATATGATCCTCACGGTCGGCAACATGAAGGAGCCGTTCAGCCTCGATCAGCTGATCAGCGACAACAACACCGTCTTCACCGAACGCTCGCTCGCCGACGCGTTCGCGCCGGCCCGCAACTTCGGCTTCGCGATCGGCCGGAGCGGGGCGGACTGGAGCGTCGTCACCAGCGTCTTCGGCGGCAACGCCAACACCGGCATCCGCAGCGAGGGCGTGGCCTCGACCACCCGCGCCACCTTCGCGCCCATCCACACCGACGACGCGGTGCTGCATCTCGGCATCGCCGGGAGCTATCGCAGCCTGCCGCGGGACGAGACTCCGCTCGCCCTGTCGAGCCGCTCCGAGGCCTTCCTGTTCGCCCGCCCGTTCGTGAACACCGGCGACATCCGCGATGCGGCGAGCATCGGCCGGATCGGGCTCGAGGCGGCCTACCGCACCGGACCGCTGCTGATCCAGGCCGAGTACATCCGCACCGAGGTGTCGCGCTTCGACGGGGCGCGATCGGTCGCGTTCCAGGGCGGCTACGTCGAGGCGAGCTACGTGCTCAACGGCGCCGGCCGCGCCTACGCCGTGACGCCGAAATACGGCACGACCTACGCGATCTTCGAGGGCGTCAAGGTCGGCGAGGACGCGCGGGTGAGCCGTGGCGGGATCGGCGTGTTCGAGGTCGCCGCCCGGGTCAGCGCGATCGACCTCGACGATGGCACGGTCCGCGGCGGGATCGAGCGCGACGTCAGCGTCGGGGTGAACTGGTACCCGGACCGCAATGTGCGGATCATGGCCGACTACGTCCGCTCGCGGACCGCGCCGTCGGCGCTCCAGGGCGGCCGCGCCGTCGACGCCGACGTCTTCATCGGGCGGTTCCAGCTGTACTGGTGACGCCGACGCCGCGCGGCCGGTGCGCGCGCTCAGCCGGCGAAGAACGCGCCGATGCTGTCGACCATGTAGGCGATCGCGTCCGGCGAGATCCCGGGATAGACGCCGATCCAGAAGGTGTCGTGCATCACCCGATCGCTCGCCGAGAGGTCTCCGACCGTCCTGAAGCGCCGCTCCAGCATGTAGGGCTGGCGAGTGAGGTTGCCGCCGAACAGCAGCCGCGTGCCGATCCGGTGACGGTTGAGGTGCTTCAAGAGGTCGTTGCGCCGGCCGCTCTCGCGCAGCGTCAGGGGGAAGCCGAACCAGGACGGCTCGCTCAGCGGCGTCGCCTCGGGGAGGATCAATCGGTCCTCGAACCGGCGCAGGCCGTCCCTCAGCAGCGCGTAGTTGCGCTTGCGCAGCGCGATGAAGCCGTCGAGCCGGTCGAGCTGGGCGACCCCGACCGCGGCCTGCATGTCGGTGATCTTCAGATTGTAGCCGAGATGCGAGTACGTGTATTTGTGATCGTAGCCGTGCGGCAGGTCGCCGAGCTTCCAGTCGAAGCGCTTCTTGCAGGTGTCGTCCTGGCCCGGCGCGCAGTAGCAATCCCGGCCCCAGTCGCGCAGGGATTCCAACGCGCGCTTGAGCCGGCTCGACCCGGCGAAGACCGCCCCGCCCTCCCCCATGGTGATGTGGTGGGCCGGATAGAAGCTGAGCGTGCCGACATCGCCGAAGGTGCCGACCATGCGGCCGTCATAGGTGGCCCCGAGCGCGTCGCAGCAATCCTCGACGAGGAACAGGTCGTGCGCCTTGGCGAAGGCCGTGACGGCGCCGAGGTCGAACGGGTTGCCGAGCGTATGGGCGACGACGATCGCCCGCGTCCGCGGCGAGAGCGCAGCCTCGAGCGCGCGGACATCGAGATTGTAGGTCGGGATCTCGACGTCGAGGAAGACCGGGACGAGGCCGTTCTGCAGGATCGGGTTGACGGTGGTCGGAAAGCCGGTGGCGCAGGTGATCACCTCGTCGCCCGGCACGAGCCGCCGGTCGCCGAGCAGATGCGAGGTCAGCGCGGTCACCGCGAGGAGGTTGGCCGAGGACCCGGAATTGCAGGTCAGGCAGTAGCGGGCGCCGATGAAGCGCGCGAGGCGCCCCTCGAACGCCGCGTTGAAGCGGCCGGTGGTCAGCCAGAATTCGAGCGCGGAATCGACGAGCAGCCGCATCTCCGGGGCGCCGTAGACGCGGCCCGAGACCGGAACCGGCGATGCGCCGGCCTCGAACGGGCGCGGTGCATGGGCCTTCGACGCGTAGAGATCGACGAGGCGCAGGATCTCGTCGCGGATCCGGTCCGCGCTGGCCGTGGCGTCGAGAGTGGGCGCTTCCGTCCCGTCACCGTCCGCCATGCACCGACATTCCCCATTCCTGTCGCACGGGCGGCTGTTCGAGGCCCCTGCATCGCGCGAGAGCCGCGCGCGAGCTATCGTCCGGTATGGTTAACGGAATGGAAACGCCCTGACACTACGGGGTACCGTCGAACCGGTGCGGGCAGGGTGGGAGCACGGCACTCATGAAGGTCGTCATTTTGGCCGGCGGCCGCGGCACACGGCTCGGCGAGGAGACCATGATCCGGCCCAAGCCGATGGTCGAGCTCGGCAACAAGCCGATCCTTTGGCACATCATGAAGTACTACTCGTCCTTCGGGCTGACGGAATTCGTGATCTGCCTCGGGTATAAGGGGTACATGATCAAGGAGTTCTTCTCGAACTATTTCCTGCACACCTCCGACGTGACGATCAACCTGAAGAACAATTCGACCGTCATCCACAACAGCGTCGCCGAGCCCTGGCAGATTACGCTGGTCGAGACCGGCGAATCGACGATGACCGGCGGCCGCCTGCGCCGCGTGCGCAACTACGTCGGCGACGAGGACTTCTGCATGACCTACGGCGACGGGCTGTCGGACGTCGATCTCGACGCGCTGCTCGCCTTCCATCGCGCGCACGGGAAGCGCGCGACGGTGACGGCCGTGTCGCCGGCGGCACGCTTCGGGGCCATGGCGCTCGACGGCGAGCGCGTGGCGGTGTTCCAGGAGAAGCCGGCCGAGACGAACGACTTCATCAACGGCGGCTTCTTCGTGCTGTCGCCGCAGGTCCTCGACCTCGTCGAGGGCGACAACGTGATGTGGGAGCAGGAACCGATGGAGGCGCTTGCGGCGCAGGGCGAACTCGCCGCGTTCCGGCACCACGGCTTCTGGCATCCGATGGACATGCTGCGCGACAAGATCCATCTCGACGGGCTCTGGGCCGACGGCACCGCGCCGTGGAAGCGGTGGTGATCGCCGGCGCCCTGCCGAGCCCCGCCTTCTGGCGCGGGCGCCGCGTGCTGCTGACCGGCCATACCGGCTTCAAGGGCGCATGGCTCGCGCACTGGCTCGGCGCTCTCGGCGCCGTCGTGACGGGCTTCTCGCGCGATCGCCTCGAAGGCCGGAGCCTGTTTCGAGACGCCGGGCTCGGCGACGGCCTCCTCGACCGCAGGGGCGACGTGCGCGACCTCGCGGCGGTCCAGGCCGTGATGGCCGAGGCGGACCCGGAGATCGTCCTCCATCTCGCCGCGCAATCCCTGGTGCGGCGCTCCTACGCGGATCCGGTCGAGACCTACGCGACCAACGTCATGGGCACGGTCCACGTGCTCGAATCGGCCCGCCGGCGCGGGAACGGCTGCCTCGTCCTCGTGGTCACCAGCGACAAGTGCTACGAGAACCGCGAATGGCCCTGGGGCTACCGCGAGAACGAAGCGCTCGGCGGCCACGATCCCTACAGCGCGAGCAAGGCCTGCGCCGAGCACGTCGCCTCCGCCTACGCCCGGTCGTACGGACCCGGGGCCGGCCTGCGCACCCTGACCGCGCGCGCCGGCAACGTTTTCGGCGGCGGCGACTGGGCGCCGGACCGGTTGATCCCGGATCTGGTGCGGGGCTTCCGCGATGCGCGGTCTGTGGCGATCCGGAACCCGGATGCGGTCCGTCCGTGGCAGCACGTGCTGGAACCGCTCTGCGGCTACCTGGTGCTGTGCGAGCGCGCCCACGACGCGCCGGACCTGCTCGGCCAGGGCTGGAACTTCGGCCCGACGGCGGGAGGCGAGGTGTCGGTCCGCCACGTCGCCGATGCGGTCGCCAGGCTGTGGGCGGCCGACGCGCGCTGGCACGAAGCCGGTGTGCCGGGGCAGCTCCACGAAGCCGGCTTGCTGCGCCTGGATTCGACGCGGGCCCATCGCATCCTCGGCTGGCATCCGCGCTGGAGCCTGGAGCAGGGCCTGGCGGCGAGCGTCGCGCTGTATCGCTCGGACCTGACCGGCGCGCCGCTGCGCCGGCTCCTGTCGAGCCAGGTCGTGCGCTACACGGGGATGCCGGCATGAAGATCGCGAAAAGCTGCGTTTGCTGCGATGGGACGGCGCTGCGCCGCGTCCCGGCGGTGCTGATGCCGTTCCTCGCCCATCGGATCTTCGGCTGGGACAGCGTCGAGATCACGCCGGACTGGGCGATGCGCGATTTGACGCTCGGCCGCGCCTACAGCGTCTGCAACACGCTGGCCTGCGAGGGCTGCGGCCTCCTCTTCCTCGACATGCGCTTCGACGACGCGGAGATGGCCGCGCTCTATGCCGACTATCGCGGCCCCGCCTATCGTGCCCAGCGCGAGCGCTTCGAGCCGGGATACGGCGCCCGCAACGACATCCTGCTCGGCGGCAGCGCCTACATCCCGGCGATCGAGGCGATCCTCGCCGATCACGTCGCGGCGGCGCCGCGCGTGTTGGATTGGGGCGGCGATACCGGCGTGAACACGCCGTTCAAGGACCGAGCCTCGCTCCACCACGTCTACGACATCTCCGACAAACCGGTCGTTTCCGGCGCCGAGCGGGTGACCCTCGATCAGGCTCGGACCGGACCCTACGACCTCGTCGTCTCGAGCAACGTGCTCGAACACGTGCCCTTTCCGCGCGAGCAGCTTCGCGAGATCGCGGCCGCGATGAATCCGAAGACGATCTTGTACCTCGAGGTCCCGCACGAGGACATCGTCCGCCTCGTTCCCGCCTCCGGGGATCGGGCGGCGGCGAAGCGGCACTGGCACGAGCACGTCAACTTCTTCACGGAGGAAGCGATCGACGCGATGATGGAGCAGGCCGGCCTCGAGACGCTGACGCGGATCTCCCATCCGGTCTCGGCCGGCGGCAAGGGCAGCCATGTCTTCTCGATCGTCGCCCGCTCGCGTCGCCCGCTTGAGACACCCACCCGACCACCCCTATGATCGCCGGGAAGATTCGCGGTGATCGCCAGACCCGCGCCGGACGACGCCCCGGAGGCGAGCACCGGCGCGTCCGCGGCGTCCGCTCGAGCGTCGCGGACGTGCCGGCGCAGCGAACGACACACCGAAGCGCCCTGCTGAACGAGACCAACCCCATGTCACTGTCGCGGACGTCGCCTGTCGCCTCTCTGATCCCGGAGCGCCTGTTCATCTTCGAGCTCGCCAACAACCACATGGGCGACGTCGAGCATGGGCTTCGCATCATCGACGAATTCGCAGCCCTGGCCCGCGGCTACGATTTCGCCTTCGCGATCAAGCTCCAGTTCCGCGAGCTCGACACCTTCATCCACCCGGATTTCAAGGGCCGGACCGACATCAAGTACATCAAGCGGTTCTCCGAAACCCGCCTGGACCGCGCGCAGACGCGCCGCCTGGTCGCGCGGATCAAGGAGCACGGGCTGATCGCCATGTGCACGCCCTTCGACGAGGCCTCCGTCGATCGCATCGTCGCGGACGGCTTCGAGATCCTGAAGATCGCGAGCTGCTCGTTCACCGACTGGCCGCTGATCGAGGCGATCGGGCGGACCGA
Source organism: Methylobacterium sp. J-092 (assembly GCF_022829325.1). NCBI lineage: Bacteria > Pseudomonadati > Pseudomonadota > Alphaproteobacteria > Hyphomicrobiales > Methylobacteriaceae > Methylobacterium > Methylobacterium sp. J-092. The sequence goes on from NZ_JAKSXU010000069.1 coordinate 68,869, forward strand.
TCTGCCCGTCGTCGGCTCGACCGCCGGGATCGAGCTGCTCGACATCGACAACATCGTGTCCTTCATGCGCCACCGCGAGCGCGATTTCGCGCTGATGACTTGCGTCGCGCAGTATCCGACGCCCGCAAGCGACCTGCAGCTCAACCAGATCGATCTCCTGCGCGCGCGCTATCCCCACCTGCGCATCGGATACTCGACGCACGAGGACCCGAACGAGACGCTGCCCGTTGCGATGGCGATCGCGAAGGGCGCTACGCTGTTCGAGAAGCATGTCGGCGTCCCGACCGAAACCTACGCGCTCAACGCCTACTCCGCATCGCCCGCCCAGGCGCGGGCCTGGCTGGATTCGGCCCGGAAGGCCTATGCCTGCGCCGGGGTGACGGGAGAGCGGGTCGAGCCGTCGCGGGAGGAACGCGACGCCCTGCGCGACCTGCGCCGGGGCGTGTTCGCTAAGCGACCGATCGCCAAGGGACAGCGGCTCAAGGCCGAGGACGTGTTCTTCGCGATCCCCGCGCAGCCGGGCCAGGTCACCGCCAACGACTGGTCGAAGTACACGCACTACACCGCGACCGACGACATCCCCGCCGCGGCCCCGGTCACGTCCGCCGCCACGCGGCGGGAGGAGGTCCGGGCACGGATCCTGTCGATCGTCGAGCGTGTGAAGGCCCTGCTCAGCGAGAGCCGCGGGGTGGTGCCGGGCGAGGCCGAGCTCGAGATCTCGCACCATTACGGTCTCGACCAGTTCGATCGGGTCGGCATCACGATGGTGACCGTGGTCAACCGCGGCTATTGCAAGAAGCTCATCGTCGTCCTGCCGGGGCAGTCGCATCCCGAGCAGTACCACGCGCGCAAGGAGGAGACCTTCCACATGCTGCACGGCGATCTCGTCCTGCGGCTCGACGGCGAGGATCAGGTCTGCCGGCCGGGCTCGGTGGTGACGATCACGCCGGGCACGCGGCACGCCTTCGAGAGCCGGACCGGGGCGGTGTTCGAGGAGATCTCCTCCACCCACGCGGTCGACGACTCGTTCTACACCGATCCGGCGATCGGGCAGAACCCGGATCGCAAGACCTTCCTGCGCTACTGGCTCGCCTGACCGACGCCCCCGGCCGATCTCCGAGCCTGCCGCACCATCGAGAGACCCACCCGCGATGACCACCCATCTCCGGCGCCTGGCCGATTACGTCGCGGAGTTCGTGGCCGCCCAAGGGGTCGGCTGCGTCTTCCTCGTGCCCGGCGGCGGCGCGATGTACCTCGTCGACGCCGTCGGCGCCTGCCCCGCCCTGACCTACGTCCCGAACCATCACGAGCAGGCCTCGGCCATCGCGGCCGAAGCTTATGCGCGGGTGAACGGGCGCCTCGGCTGCGCCCTGGTGACGACGGGCCCGGGGGCGACGAACGCCATCACCGGATGCGCCGGCGCCTGGATCGAGTCCGTGCCGCTGCTGATCATCTCGGGACAGGTGAAGCGCGACGACCTCATCGGCGCGAGCGGCGTCCGGCAGATGGGGCCGCAGGAGGTCGACATCGTCTCGATCGTGCGGCCGATCACCAAATACGCCGCAACGGTGATGGAGCCGGCGGCGATCCGCCGGCATCTCGAGGAGGCGGTGCACCGCGCGACGACGGGGCGGCGCGGGCCGGTCTGGCTCGACATTCCGCTGGACGTGCAGAACGCGACGATCGACGTCGCCGCGCTCGCCGGCTTCGCGCCGCCGTCGCCCGACGCGAGCACCGGCCCGACTGAGGCGCAGCTGGATGCCGTGATGGGCATGGTGGCGCGGGCGGAGCGGCCGATCATCCTGGCGGGGCACGGCATCCGCCTGGCGGAGGCGGCGGGCGCGTTCCGCGAGCTCTACGAGACGTTGCAGATCCCGGTGGTGACGACGTGGAACGCCGCCGACCTGATCCCGGCGGCCCATCCCCTGAGCGTCGGCAAGCCCGGCACGGTGGCGCTGCGCGCGCCGAACTTCGCGGTCCAGAACGCCGACCTCGTGATCGCGATCGGCGCGCGCCTCGACAACGTCGTCACCGCGCACAACCCGGCCAAGTTCGGCCGCCACGCGCAGAAGGTCGTCGTCGACGTCGATGCCGCCGAGCTGGCCAAGTTCTCGGAGAATACCGGCTTCTCCTTGAGGATCGAGGCCGACGCGCGCGACTTCATCGGACGGCTCCTGCCGCGGGCGCGCGAGGCCGCGCCGGTCGACCGGTCCGGCTGGCTCGCGCGCTGCGCCGACTGGAAGCGGCGCTATCCGATCAACGACGGCGCGCCCTTCCCGACAGAAGGGCCGATCGGCCATTTCCACCTGACCCAGATGCTGTCCGAGGAACTGCCGGAGGACGGCCTGATCGTCACCGGAAGCTCCGGCCTGGCGGTCGAGTTCTTCCACACCGGCTTCCAGAACAAGCCGGGCCAGCGGGTGTTCCTGACCTCGGGTCTCGGCGCGATGGGCTACGGCCTGCCGGCGATGATCGGCGCCTACATGGCGTCCGACCGCCGGCCCTTCGTCGGGATCGAGAGCGACGGCTCGCTGATGATGAACGTGCAGGAACTGCAGACGATTGCCAGCCTCGGGATGCCGGTTCGGATGTTCGTGTTCAACAACAACGGCTACGCCTCGATCCGCACGACGCAGCGCAACTACTTCGAGGGCCGCTACGTCGGCAGCGGGCCGCAGTCCAAGCTCGACATCCCCGATCTCGTCGCGCTGGCCAAGACCTTCGGCTGGGACGCGTTCGCGATCTCGGACGTCGCCGACCTGCGCGACGGCATCCGGCGCGCGCTCGATCACCCGGGGCCGCTCCTCGTCGACGTGCGCGTGATCGAGACCGAGGCGCTGTTCCCGAAATCGGCGGCCCTGCCCCAGGCCGACGGATCGATGCGCTCGATGCCGCTGGAGGACATGTCGCCGCTGCTGCCGCGCGACGAGTTCCGCGCCAACATGATCGTTCCCCTCGATCCGGCCTCGGAGACCGTGCCCGAGCACCTGATCGTCCGGCGCGCACCCGCGTGAGCGACGACTTCGGCGGCATCGCCTCGGGCGATCTCGATGCGGTGATCGCCCGCGTGGCCCCGGCGCTCGCCGAACTCGATCGTGCCTCGATCTTCCTCACCGGCGGGACCGGCTTCTTCGGGCGAGGGTTGCTCGCGCTGCTGGCGCGCGCGCGAACCACGTTGCCGATCGATCTCACGGTCACCGTCCTCTCGCGCGATCCCGGCGGGTTCCTTCGCGCCTCGCCCGATCTCGCGCAACGCGACTGCGTCCGGCTGATCGCCGGCGACGTGCGATCCTTCGCCTTTCCGGCCGGACGTTTCACCCATGTGATCCACGCGGCGACGGACACGAGCGCGGCGGCGGATCGCGATCCGATGACGTTGATCGCGTCGATCACCGAGGGCACGCGGCGCGTCCTCGACTTCGCGACCGCTGCGGAGGTGGGCCGCTTCCTCTACGTCAGCTCCGGCGCAGTCTACGGCCGCCAACCGCCGGACCTCGCGGCGATTCCGGACGATCATCCCGGCGCCTGCGATCCGCTCGATCCACGCTCGGCCTACGGGCAGGCCAAGCGGCTCGCCGAGCAGATGTGCGCGATCGTCTCCGCCCGGACGGCGACGGCCGCCGTGATCGCGCGGGCCTTCGCCTTCGTCGGGCCGGGATTGCCGCTCGACGGGCATTTCGCCATCGGCAACTTCATCCGCGACGCCCTGGATGGGCGGACGATCGTCGTCTCGGGCGATGGGCAGCCGGTCCGCTCCTACCTCTACGCGGCGGATCTGGCGGGCTGGCTGACGACGCTCCTCGTGCGCGGCATGCCCGGCACGGCCTACAACGTCGGCTCGGACCAGCCGATCAGCATCGCCGACCTGGCGGCCGCGGTCGCCGCAGAAATTCCGTCGAGCCGAGGCGTCGCGATCCGAGGCCTCCCCAGCGCCGGCGCCGACCGCAACCGCTACGTCCCGTCGATCGACAAGGCCCGGCGCGACCTCGGCCTGGACGTCTGGACCCCCCTCGACCAGGCGATCCGCCGAACCGCCGATGCCGCACGCCGAACAGGATAGGCCGTCATGAGCGGAACCGTGTTTGCCGACCTTCGCCGGCGCCTCGCCGTCCCCGACCAGGATTTCGCGGGTGTCGGGCGGGGCTGTCACATCTACGGCGCCGGCGGCTTCGGCAGGCGGATCGCGCGCGAACTCGTGCGGCTCGACGTACCGGTCCTGGGCTTCGTCGACCGGACCGGGCACGAGCGATCGACCGTCGACGGTCTACCGTGCCGCCATCCCGACGATCTCGGCGATGCCGAGATCGAAGGATCGGCCTACGTGCATGGGTTGATGAACCATTACGTGCCGTCGCGCTCCCTAGCAGAATGGGCCATTGCGCGCGGTTTCACCCAAGTCCTCTTCCCGACAGATCTGTATACGATACCCGGATTCTCGCTCGACAACTATTGGCTCGCACCACCCGCTGCGACGCTCGATCGGCTCGACGATATCGAAGCGCTCCACGATCGGCTGGGCGACGCCGAGAGCCAGGCTCTCTTGCTCGCCCTGCTCGACTATCGGCTTTCGACCGACCCACGGCGCCATCCCGAACTCTGCGCATCGGACGCATACGTTCCCGACTTCCTACCCATCTTCGATCGACCCATCACCTTCGTCGATGGCGGAGCCTATACGGGAGACACGCTGGAGACGCTGCTCGCGCACGACGTCTCCGTATCCGACTGGATCGCTTTCGAACCGGACGAGCGGAACATGGCAGCACTCGTCGAGACCGCCCGAAGGCATCGCGCAACGCTCGGCCGCTACACCTTGATCAAGGCGGGGCTTTCCAATGCGAACGAGACCGTTCAATTCACCGACGGCGACGGCGAAGCGTCGCGAGTCTTGGGCCCGCAGGACTTCGTTGCGGCAAGCACCTCTAGGACGGATATCCAAGTGGTCAGATTGGACGACGCCGTCAGTTGCACCGGCGACGTCTACGTGAAGCTCGATATCGAGGGGGCGGAACGCGACGCCCTGCAGGGCATGGAAGAGCTTCTGGCGCGGCGGCCGACGATCGCCGTCAGCGTCTACCATCGTCCCTCGGACCTATGGGACATCCCGCAAATCGTCGCCAACCTCTACCATCGCCCACGGTTCCGCCTGCGGCAGCATGGCCACCACGGCTTCGACACGGTCCTCTACGTCACGCCGAATTAAGACTCTAGGTTGCCGATCGGATCGGCGGGGGCAGGCGTTGAAGCGACCCAGCGCCGCCACATCATGCGCCAAGCCGCGACGACGTCGTCCGCCAGAAGACCATGATCCATGTGCGGACTCGCTGCGAAGCGGCCGCGAAGATCGTGGCGGATGGACCGCAACCACCCCGCATCCTCGGCCAAACGGCTGGCAAGATCCACATACGCGTCGACGGTCGGAGCGCTGAGTTCCAGAAGACCCGCATTCGTCAGGATCGAATGGCCCATCCGGGCCACGAAGTGGCTCCCTTCCAGGGCGATGAACGGCACGCCCATCCAGAGCGTATCGAGGCTCGACGTGCCGCCATTGTAGGGAAACGGGTCGAGGGCGATGTCGATCTGGTTGTAGAGGACGTAGCGGTTGCTCGGCGAACGCGCCTTCAGGATCGTGCGGTCGAGCGGGACGCCGAGGCGCTCGAGCCGCGCCGCGACGTGGCGCGCGGTCGCCGGCTCGTCCACGTCGGCGATCTCGAGGAGCAGCTTCGAGCCCGGGACCCGGTGGAGGATGCGGCCCCAGGCTTCGAGCGCGGCGTCGCTGACCTTGGTGAAGCGGTTGAAACAGCCGAAGGTGACGTAGCCGTTGTCTTCCGAGGGCGGATGATCGGCCAGCGGCAGCGAGGCCGCGGGGGCCTGGTAGCACGCGCCGGCGCGCGGGAGGCGCCAAAGCGCCTCGACGCTGAGGTCGTCGCCGACGCCGGGGGGTTCGGCGTGGAGATCGGTGAAGCGATAATCGATCGCCGACATGCCGGTCGTTCCGGGATAGCCGATCCAGCCGACCTGGATCGGGGCGGGCTTGCGGGCGAAGACGAGGATGCGGTTCTCGGCCGTGTGGCCGGACAGGTCGACGAGGATGTCGATCGCCTCCGCCTCGATCAGGTCTGCCGCCTCGTCGTCGGTGAGGCCGCACAGGCAGTGCCAGTGGGCGAAGCTCGCCTTGAGGCGCTCCGTCGCCGCGTCCTCGTTCACCGTGTTGGAGAAGGCGAAGGTCTCGATCTGCGTCGTATCGAACCGGTGCAGCGCAGGCTCGAAGAAGTAGTTGACCGCATGCTCGCGGAAATCGCCCGAGACGAAACCGACCCGCAGGCGGCGCTCGGGATCGCGATCGTTCGCGAACGGGCGGCGGCGCAGCAGCGGATCGGCGAACCGAAGGCCGAAGGCCTGGGCGTCGGCGAAGCGTTCCTCAGCGGTATAGTCGGCGGAGTACAGCTTGGTGAACAGGCGGTTGCTTTGGACGAAGGATAGGCTCGGGTCGATCCGCAGCGCCTCGTCGTAGGCGGCGATGGCCTCGTCGAGCAGGCCCATGTCCATCAGGGCGCTTCCGCGGTTGCTGTGGGCTTGCGCGAAGTCGGGGCAAAGCCGAAGCGCCTCGTCGAAGCGGTCGATCGCGTCGCGGAGGCGGCCCTGCTTGCGCAGGGCGACCCCGAAGTTGCTGAAGCTGTTCGGGTTGTTCGGATCGATCTCGATCGATCGGTCGAAGCAGGCATTCGCCTCGCGGTAGCGTCCCTGGCGCGCGAGGACCGTGCCGAGATTCGCCTTGATCACCGGCGCGTCGTCGTCGAGGGAGACGGCGATCTGCAGGAGGTCGACGGCGAGGGTCAGGCGGTTCGTCTGCGCGGCGATGCTGCCGGCCATGTGGAGCGCTTCGACGTGGCCCTCGTCGAGCATCACGATCATGTCGATCAGCGGCTCGGCGTCCTTGAACAGCCGGTCCTCGTAATGCTGGTGCGCTTCGGTGAACAGGTTGGCGATCAGCGCCGTCAGCGTCGCCTGGGTCTCGGCATCGGCGAAGCGCTTCTCGCGGAAGCGCTCGAGCACGGAGCGGGCGTCGCCGACCCGGCGGGCGCCGAGCAGGGCGGTGGCGAGCGAGAGCCAGTAATGCGGCTGGTCCGGCCCCGCCTTCAACGCGGCCGCGAAATGCGGCACCGCCAGCGCGACGCGATCGGTCTGGCTCGCGATGATGCCGAGCTTGTAGTTGGCTTCGGCGTTCTGCGGGTCGGCATCCAGCACCCGGCGATACTGCCGCTCGGCCGCCGCGAGCCGTCCGGCGCGCTGCTCGAGCGAGGCATCCTTCAGCAGCCTCGCGGTCGAGGATCGTCGCTGGGACGCGAACGGCAGGTCGCGATGATTCGTGCGTCGGGCCATGATGCCTCCCCCGCGCGACTGTCGCGTTGCGATGGTTAACGAACCGTTCCGGCCTCGCCCCCGATCGCCGCCGGGCCTCACGCATGAAAAAAGGCCGGGGCGATGCCCCGACCTCGCTCCGAACGCGCGTGGGCGCAGCCTACCGCAGGAGCTGGAGGATGCCCTGCTGCGCGGTGTTGGCCAGCGAGAGGGCCGAGATGCCGAGCGACTGGCGGGTCGACAGCGCCTGGGAGTTCGCGGCCTCCTCGTTGAGGTCGGCATCGGTGAGCCTGGAGGCGCCGGTGTCCAGCACGTTCTGGAGGGTCTTGGTGAAGTCCTGACGGTTTTGCACCACCGACAGGTTCGAGCCGAAGGTCGAGGCCGTCGGGCGCAGGGTCGCGGACGGGTTCGTCAGGCTGGTGGGCGTTGTCTTGACGTCGTTGGCGATCAGGAAGTTGCCCTGCCCATTCGAGGATGCACCGGAGTTGCCGGTGATCGCCGTGAGGCTGAGGCCGACCGAGG